>CAZXWQ010000076.1:0-7401 GCA_964644545.1 uncultured Dehalococcoidales bacterium
GGCTCCTCGCAATGACAGTTGGGGGTTACCCGCAGAGAATTCACGGGTTAAGGTCTGCGCTATAGCAGACCACATACTTCGGGTTTCCTTTCTTGGATATTCCATCACCTAGCTGGGCTTAAGCCCGGCAACTATTGGATACAGAATTTCCAGGGCTTTGTCTACTTCCCGGGTAGTAATTACCAGAGGTGGGGCAAAGACAATCCTATCACTGGGGGTACCGCTGATACCGGCCATGCGCAAGAACAGCCCCTTCTCCAGTGCCTGGTCCTGTAACTTCTGCATAACATTTAATTTCGGGTCAAACGGTTTCCTGGTAGCTTTATCGGTTACTATCTCCATGCCAAGCATAAGGCCGAGCCCATCAGCGCCACCGACACACGGGAGCGGTTCAAAGTCCTGCCTGAGACGCTCCAGGGCATATTTGCCGACATTGGCCGCATTGGCAACTATGTCGTCCCTGATGTATATTTCCATTGCTTTGGTCGCCGCGGCAGCACATACCGGGTGTCCAGCATAAGTATACGATACGAAATTTCTGCCCCGGAGAGTCTCCCATATATCGGTGCTGAAAGCCACTGCACCAAAAGGCAGGTAAGCACTTGTAATCCCTTTAGCCATGGCTATTATGTCTGGCTCAACTCCCCAGTGTTCTATGGCAAACATTTTCCCGGTTCTGCCGAAGCCGGTCATAACTTCATCGGCAATGAGCAGCACATCATACTCTGTGCATATCTCCTGAATAATGGGCCAGTACTCCGGTGGAGGAGCAATCATGCCCCCAACGCCCAGCTCCGGCTCGGCAATGAAGGCAGCAACATTGTCTGAGCCCTCTTTCTCAATAACTTCAGCCAGGAATCGGGCACACCGCATATTACAGGCAGGGTATTCCAGACCAAACGTGCAGCGATAGCAGTAGTATGAAGGTATGTGAATAAAACCGGGCATCAGCGAGCCAACACCCCTCTCGTAGGCACCTTTGCCAGAACCGGTGGCAGTTAACGCACCACCAGTAATGCCGTGGTATGAATCGTACAGGCTGATAATCTTATATTTGCTGTAGCCTTTATTATGCCAGTAGAAACGGGCCAGTTTAAGTGCTGAGTCTATACTTTCCGAACCACCGGTGGTAAAGCTAAAATGGTCCAGTCCTGGCGGAACTAACTCACTCAGCTTCTGGCCGCACTCGATGACAGCCGTATTGGAAAACCCGTGAAATAGCATGCCGTATTGTATTTTCGCCATCTCTTTGTGGGCGGCTTCAATAATCTCTCTTTGCCCATAGCCAAGATTGACACAAAGCAGTTGAGAAGCCCCGTCTATGTATTCCTTTCCTTCTGTGTCCTGGAGGTATATGCCATGACTCTTTTCAGCTACTATACCGTTATTCTCACCAATAGGCCATCTGCCGTGCACGATGTGCTCCCGGTCCCACCTGAGAAGCTCCTCGGTTCTTCCGTTATTCATTGTATTCCCCTTTTTCTTATTTAGTGGATTTCTTACTACGCGCTGTCACTAACATTAGTTTTTTTCTTTGACAGATACTTTAAGTAGCTTAGCCGTCTTTGTCAAGCTTATCGTGGATGCGGCAATATAGCCAGTTTGTGTTGGGCGGATGGTGGTGTTACCATATTAGCTATGGAGCAGAGACTGAAGCGAGCCCTTTCGCAGAGACAGAAGCGTCATATTGCCGACGCCAGGCGAGTACAATCGGCAGTTCTGATACCTGTTTACCAGAAGCAGGGGCAGTATCACATACTGTTCATTCAGAGGACGGATAGGGTGAAGGACCATAAAGGGCAGATATCCTTTCCCGGGGGTGCTTACGAGGAGCAAGATGGGACGCTGGTCAATACTGCCTTACGTGAGGCTGCTGAAGAGATAGGTTTGAGGACAGGCGATAACGAGATACTGGGTGAGCTGGATGATATCCTCACTATAGGCACAAACTATATTATTTCGCCCTTTGTAGCAGCTATACCGTGGCCATATGAGTTTGAAGTTGACCGGTGGGAGACCGAAGAAATAATCGAAGTCCCAATTTCAGCGCTTCTGGACGAGGACTGTGTGAGTCAGGGGACGGATATTTTAGAAAGCCGGGTGGTCAATACGTATTTCTATAACTATCATGGTAGAGTAATTTGGGGAGCCACTGCCAGGATATTGAAACAGTTCCTGGATATTATTGGTCGTATCATGAAGGAGAAGTAGAGGTACGCATCGGTTCTGTCTAGATAGAAGTCGTTTAGCATCCTCACTGGACCTGGTTTCATTTTTGATGCCGGAGAGTCATCATCGATGTCATTATCTGCATATTCGGTCTTTTTTCAGAGAGATTGTCCGTAATGTTGTCATTGACGCAAGCTCTGCTGTTATACAGCCACCGGGATGCCCGATATCCACCAACATCCCTTGTGCTATCCGAAATAATCTTGCTATAATAGAGGCTACCTCAGGCTGGAGTTACTACCTGTTACTATTCAGGAGGGGCTGGTCAGAGAAAAGCTAGTGGAGAGGTAGTTTGTCTGAGATAGAGAGACTTATCGAGGAGAAGCTGGAGCCAGTATATAAAGCCCACTACGCAGTTTGGGTGTACTGGTGGCCGTTGTGGAGGAGCCTGTATAGTGGGCGAAAAATCCTGCAGAAGTGGGAGCAGTTTGGCCTGATTCAAGAGGGATACACATTCCTGGACTATGGTTGTGGCACAGGCTTCTTTACTTACGCTGCGGCCAGGATAGTAGGCGAGAAGGGGAGGGTATATGCCCTCGACCGCTTCCCCCGGCAGCTGGAAATAGTCGAGAAGAGGCTAGCAAAGAAAGGGTTGGCCAATATAGAAACGATACTTTCGGATAGCAAAACGGGTTTACCGGGTGAATGTATTGATGTTGCCTGGATGTGTGATGTCTTCCACGAGGTTCAACAGAGACGGGTAGTATTGGAGGAATTACACAGGGTCTTGAAGAAAGACGGAGTTCTGGCGGTATACGATGGCATGGAGGACAAAGTTTTGAGCTATACTGAAGGTTTGTTTACGCTAAATGGGAATGAAGGGAAGTTGCTCACATTCAGTAAATAAAGAAGACGTAACTATGGAGCAAGAGGCTAGGCAGCACTGGTCAAAGAAAGAGATTGGAATAGGCGTCTTAGCGATAGTAGCTACTATTGGGCTGTGTGCTGCGGGTATTTACTATAAAAATGAGATTATGAGCACCACCTACATAAGAAATTATGGTCTTCTGGGTGTGCTCGTTGTTTCATTTGTTGCCGGAAGTACTTTTAGTGTCACGGCGATACCGGTCCCCTACTGGTTGGTAGTATTCACCATGCCAAGTATATTAACTTCTGAATGGGGCGTGTTAGCGCCATTGTGGGTGGGACTGACATCAGCACTGGGTGCTAGTATAGGTCAATTAATTACATTTCTGATTGGCTACGGGGGTAGAGGTATCTCTGAAAAGGTTAGCAGCAAGATTAATAGTCGCCTCTATGATAGAGCCATGGACTGGGCTAAGCGGCACGGTTCGCTGTCTGTCTTTCTCATGTCGGCTATGGTCAATCCTCTCCATTTGCCGATGACAATTGCTATCGCCGCACTTGGCTACCCTCCGCACAAGTTCTTTTTCTACTGCTTCCTCGGTGTGGCAGTGAAGAGCCTGGTCATAGCCTTCTGTGGCTATTACGGTCTGACTTCTCTATTCTCATGGTTGGAGGTGTAGAAGGGGCATGCAGGTTTTCTGGCTGGTAATACTGGGGCTGTTTCTCGTGGTGAGCGGCTGGCAACTGATTGTCTGGCTGGGTGAAACGCGGGACAAGAACGGGAAATATCGAGCAGCCAGAACCTGTGCTCTGGAGAAGAAGAAGCCACTCCTTGTGGTTGGCGGACCATGGGGTAATAAGCGGGCCCGTCACTTGTTTAATAAGCCGGCACATGGTAATGGTGATGTCTGTGTGGACATTGACCGTCGGGCAATATACGGGCACCCGTGTGGGGTAATTGCCGATGTTACCCACATTCCGTTCTCAGATAAGACTTTTGGGGCTGCCTTCGCCAGTCACCTGCTGGAGCACTTGCCGACGACCAGTGATGCCAGGCAGGCACTGGATGAACTCAACAGGGTAGCTGAAGCCGTTTTCCTTGTCTATCCCTCCAGGCAGTCTATCGCCGGTTGGGTTATAGCCGACCATCACCTGTGGGTCTGGCAAAAGGGTAGCAGAACGTACCTCAAGCAAAGAGGCAGTACGGGGAGCGAGGAGGAATATCCCTGTTGAATCAGAGCGAAAAGATGGGAAATGATGAATTGGCTTCACAAAATCAGTCGGTTTTAAAAGAAGAAATCAGCCATCTGGCCGAGCAACTCTTTAGTGGTGACGCTAAAGAAAGTGCTGGTTTTATTAACCGACTCTGGGATACTTATACCAGGGCTAAGGATAAAGATTTTCTCCTAATTCATAACCCCGGTGGTTGGGGAAGCACACCACTGGAGAACTGCCTGCAATGGGAGAGGAGTGTTGTGGAAGGAGTAAGTGCCACCATGGAACAGCTGGGACATAGCTGGCTGCTGACCCAGTACTTTCGCGGTGGCAGTGGCTGGTGGGCACACATGCGGGCTCTGGGGAAGGAGGGGCGCTTCTTTTTCGGGGGCATATCTCCCGACGTGGAAATTATGGCGACCGAGCTGAGATTTATTACTCAGCACATCAAGAACATTAAAGTGATACTGGTGGCAGCCAGCCAGGGAGCCGCCTTCAGTAATGCGGTAATGCGGCAACTGGGGGAGTGTCTGCAGGTCTACAGCATTGAGTTAGGAATATTTTTCCGGCATATGTCCCGGCGGGTAATCACGGATAGAACACTGGCTATAGATAGTAACGGGCTGGTGCCTGACCCGATGTCACACAGGAATCTATGGGTCGGTTTCAAGGCATATATCACTGCTCCTATCCGATGGGTGAAATATCAGCTACAGGGGAGACCGGAGAAATTTACCTACTGCATTAACGCCCCGGGTCATGACTATAGCTGGGAGTACCCTGAAGTTCGAAAGCAGATTACAGATTTCCTGACCACTAATTTTGGTGCTAAAAGTAACTCTGGTGGAGGTGTATCATGAGGCAGGAGGGATTTACCGAGCAGGCACAGGAGGCAATAGCTACCTCACAGCAACTGGTTGGGCAGTTCCAACATAACCAGTGGGACGTGGAGCATATCCTGTTTGCTCTGCTCATGCAGGAGAGGGGCTTGGTTGGTGAGATATTGCAGGAGCTGGGTGCCAATGTGGACGATGTGAAACGGGATGTAGAAACGGCGCTGGAGAGAATGCCCAAGGTTACTTATCAGACAGGACAAATCTACGCTACCCCACGCATTCAGTCCCTTTTCACGGCAGCCGATGCTGAAGCAAGAAGGCTCCAGGATGAGTTAATAGCCACGGAACACCTGCTGATTGCCATCGCCGGGGAGGAGAAGGGCGAGGCAGCTAGTATCCTGCAGCGCTTCGGCATTGACCGGGAAAAGGTATATGCGGCCCTGCAGAAACTAAGGGGAGGGCACCGGGTTACTGATGCCAGGGCTGAGAGTAAGTATCGTTCCCTTGAGAAGTATGGTCGTGACCTCACCGAGCTAGCCCGCCAGGGTAGGCTTGACCCGGTTATTGGCCGAGAGGACGAGATAAAACGGGTGATGCAGATACTTACCCGGCGAACAAAGAATAACCCGGTAATTGTTGGTGAGGCTGGGGTGGGTAAGACTGCCATTGCCGAGGGACTGGCGGGAAAGATTGCTGCTGATGATGTACCCGACTCTCTAAAGCAGCACAAGGTGGTGGCGCTGGATATGGGGGCACTGGTAGCGGGGACGAAATTCCGCGGCGAGTTTGAGGAGCGGCTTAAGGCGGTGATGGACGAGATTCGGCAGGCAGAGGGCGAGGTAATATTGTTTATTGATGAGATTCATACTGTAGTTGGTGCTGGAGCGGCTGAAGGTGCTATTGACGCCAGTAATATGCTCAAGCCAGCGCTGGCTCACGGGGAGCTACAGTGTATCGGTGCTACCACTCTGGATGAATACCGCAAATTTATTGAAAAGGACAAAGCCCTGGAGCGCCGCCTACAGCCGGTGTTTCTCGGTGAGCCCAGCGTCGAGGCTACTATTGAGATGCTTTGGGGGCTACGCCCCAGGTATGAAGCACACCACAAGATAAAGATTAGTGATGAGGCGCTGGAGGCATCAGCCCGGTTGAGCCAGCGCTATATTTCCGATAGGTACCTGCCCGATAAGGCAATTGACCTAATTGATGAGGCAGCTAGCAAGCTGCGTATTGACACTGAGAGCGCACCGCCCGAAGTCAAGTCTCTTGAGCAGCGCATCAAGCAGTTGACCAATGAGGAGGATGCAGCCTCACAGCGGCAGGAGTATGAACATTCTGCTGAGCTCAGGTCCGAGAGGTTGCGCCTGGAGGAGGAGTATGAGCAAGCCAAGAATGAATGGCTTCAGAAGGAGAAGATTGGCGAGGTGGTAACTGAGGAGCATATTGCTGATTTAATCTCCAAGTGGACCGGTATTCCTGTATCGCATATGCTGGAGGGCGAAGCGGAGAAGCTGCTTCACATGGAGGAGAGGATTCATGAGAGACTGGTGAACCAGGAGGAGGCAGTCGGGGTTATATCCGAGGCTATTCGGCGAAGTCGGGCCGGTCTTAAGGACCCAAGGCGACCCATTGGCAGCTTTGTGTTCCTGGGTCCAACGGGGGTTGGCAAGACCGAGCTGGCTCGCACCTTAGCCTGGTTCCTGTTTGATGATGAGAATGCGATGGTGCGGCTTGACATGTCAGAGTACCAGGAGAGGCACACCGTATCACGTCTCATTGGTGCCCCGCCGGGGTATGTGGGCTTTGAGGAGGGAGGGCAGCTTACCGAAGCGGTAAGGCGGCGTCCCTACCGGGTAATCCTGCTGGACGAGATTGAAAAAGCGCATCCCGAGGTGTTTAATAGCCTGCTACAACTTCTTGATGACGGGAGGATGACGGATGGTCATGGGCGGACGGTGGATTTCAAGAATACCGTGGTCATTATGACGAGTAATGCCGGTGTTGAACTTATCAAGCGTGAAGCAGCCATTGGTTTTGCTACCAGAAGGGACGAGTCCAGGGCTGGGAAGCAAAGCTACGAGGACATGAAGGAAAAGGTAATGGCCGAGGTGAAGAAGACCTTCCGTCCCGAATTCCTTAATCGGCTGGATGAGATAGTAGTTTTTCATGAACTTACCGAGGAACAGCTAAGGCATATCGTTGACTTAATGGTCAAGGACCTGAAGGGGCGGTTAGCTGAACGAAACCTCGATGTGGAGCTAACTGACGAAGCAAAATCGTGGCTGGCAAAGGAAGGTTACGACCCGTTATTCGG
>CAZXWQ010000077.1:0-7331 GCA_964644545.1 uncultured Dehalococcoidales bacterium
CCCCGTCAACGTGTTTGAGGGCTTTGCCTCTCTTTAGCTGTCGATGGGGATTGCTTCGTCGTCCTTATGGGAAGGACTCCTCGCAATGGCAGGGGAGGATATGATTAAAAGCGAGGAGTGGATGTGTCAATGATATTTAAGATATGTAGGAGAATAACTTGTTGCAGGCAGGGGACTCAGAACGTATAATGGCTAATAGCGTAGTGCGGACTAGAAGGAGTGATTTCTTGTGGTACCAAGAAGAGAATTCCCGAGCAGTATTCTGGTCGAGACAACCCTGAGATGTCCGGCTGACTGTGTATTCTGTCCCAACAAGAAGATAAAGAATCGTCCCAGGGATATGTCCTGGGAGCTGTTTAAGAAGATAGTGGACGAGTGCCGGGGAAAGGGTGTGGAGGAGTTCTACCCCTTCATTAATGGAGAACCTCTTGCCTGCCCTTTTCTGGAAGATGCGCTGGACTATGTTTCCCGGACTTTGCCTGATGCCTCAATTGGCATCTATACCAACGGTTATCTCCTTGATGCTAAGAAAAGTGCCCTGCTTTTGAGGAATAATGTTCGAGAGGTACATTTCTCAATAGATGGCATTTCCAAGAAGGTATACGAGGAGCACCGGCGAGGGCTGGTCTATGAGCAAGTGATGGCTAACGTTATGAGCTTTCTTGTGCGGTGCCAGCGACAGCAGAAGAAGGTAGCTACCAGGGTTGTGTTTACTATGACCCCGGGTAACAAAAGAGAGGTAGCGGCGTTCAGGCGGCTGTGGAAGGGCCTTGTTGATATCGTTGACGTGATACCCTGTGATGGCAGGGGGGGTGAGGGGAGAGAACCTGCGTACACGGACTTCAGCAGGTGGGGGTGCTTCCACGTGCCGTACAGGACATATATCCTTACCGATGGCTCGGTGGTAGCCTGCTGTAAGGACTGGGCGGGGTATACGGTTCTGGGGAACGTGGCTGAGGACTCGTTGCAGTCAATCTGGAATTCGGGCGACTACGAGAGGTTCCGTGAGGACGTGAGCAGGGGAATATTCTCCAACTTTGAGGTCTGCCGCAGGTGTGTTGAGGGCAGGCTGTAGGGGGTGAGAGCTGGTCAGCTAGCTGGGTGAGGTGCTGCCTTTTTTGGTCAGCAGGATGATGTGCTTCTCTGTAATCTCATGAGTTTGGCTTATCTCGGCGGCGTGCTCAGCCATCAGGTTGTTGATAGTCTCAGTAACCTCAGGTAATTCGAAATTATAGTCGTGGAAGCCGAGGACACCATTGGGGACGAGGTTGTGCCAGATAATGTGGAAGTCATTCCTGACGTAGTCGGGGTGGTGGTTGCCATCGATGAAGCCGAAGATGAATTTCTGCTCGCCGGGGAATCTGACCTTTTTAGAGTCCTGATTGATAGTTACGATGTTATTGAAGCGGCGGGTTGTTTCCTGGTAGGCCTCAAGCTGCGAGCGGCCTTCGAGGAATGCCTGGTAGATATCGGACATTTTGACTCCATCGGGGGTCTCGGTCTTATCGGCTTCGGGGTTGAAGATATCAACCGCGTATACTTTTTTATGATACCTGTGGGCGAACCTGGCCAGTTTCACAGTACCGCCACCGGTAAATACGCCAATCTCAATCAGGTCTCCCTCCAGCTGGTGCAGTGATTGTTTTTTAATGAATTGGAGGAGGACTTCATAGCCGACGAAGTCAATGGAGGGGGCTTTTAGTGCCAGGATCCTTCGGAGGAGCTCTACAGAACTACGCATTATTCAACCCCTAGAGATTGATGATGGCGATATCTTTACCTTCGAGGCTGGCGACGGCAGCTACTATCACTGCTGCTGCTGTCCACGTGGTCTTCTCGTCTGGGGGATAGATAATCTCTTCGGGTACTGCTATCCCGGTCCAGAAGCCGCCATCGGAATCTTGAAGGCGGAGTGTCCAGTTCAGCAGGGTCCTGGCTTTTTCCAGTTCCCCAATGCGGACCAGTGCCAGAATCAGTTCGCAGGTCTCGGCTACAGTGACCCAGGGCCGGTCAAGAGAGCACAGACACCCCCAGCCGTCGACGATAAATTCCTGCCACCGGGCTTGAATGTGCTGCTTTGCCTTGTTGCCACTGAGTACCCCGGTAAGAACCGGGTAGTACCAGTTCATAGCGTACCCGCGCTTGTTTTCACCGACGATATCAAAACGATGTGGCTCTTCCCTGATTGCCCTGGCCAGTCTCTGGCTGGCTGCTGTCCACTGTTGTCTATCAAAGCCGAGTGTCCTGGCGAGCTTGAGGCCATCCTGGATACTCTGGTAAATGCAGCTTGAGCCGCCTAATAAGGCGCTTACCCAGGCCAGGCCGGTGGCATCGCAAGCCCAGTATATCTCTCCACCAGGCTGCTGGAGGCTGAGAGCGAAGTTTATGCCGCTCTCTACCATGGGCCACATCTGCTTGATGAAATTCATATCCTTCGTGGCGAGGTAATGCTGCCAGACTCCGGTGGCCACATAGGCGCTGTGGTTGGTGTCCTTGGCCATTTCCTGGGGTTGAGTGTCCCGGTAGGTGTACCACCAGCTACCGTCGGGGTTCTGTGTTTTATTCAGCCAGTGGTAAGCCCTGACGGACTGGTCAAATTTGCCGCTGAGGTCGAGGGCTATAGCGCATTCGACGTGGTCCCAGGGGTCGGTGGGG
Organism: uncultured Dehalococcoidales bacterium; assembly: GCA_964644545.1. Classification (GTDB taxonomy): domain Bacteria; phylum Chloroflexota; class Dehalococcoidia; order Dehalococcoidales; family Fen-1064; genus CAZEBT01. The sequence continues at coordinate 2,656 of CAZXWQ010000077.1, forward strand.
CCGTCCTGGTAATAGGGGATGGCTCCAGAGTGAAGCTGGTGCTTAGCAATGAAGGCTGCTGCCCTGTTGACTAACTCCCGGAGGTTTTCTGATGTCATCTTGATTCTACGCTTCTGCATTCTTCTCTGAATTCTTGTGGGCATAGAGGACGATGCTCTTGGCCATGAAGGGGTTCAGTAAATCTTCCAGCAGGCGAATGGGTCTGGTCTTGGTCTTGATGTCCCATACCAGGAATCGGTGATAAAGAGAGGGAATGAGGGCATTCTCCCTGTTTATGCCGAAGATACAGCGTAGCAACCAGTAGATGGTGTGCAGGGCGTGCTTGTGGCGGGTGGCGTAGACGTGAAAACCATGTTCTTGCAGCAGGGCGGTAATCTGATGTGCCCGGTATTTTCTGACATGTCCGCCGGGCTGATGGGAATACTGTGGCGAGATTTTCCAGTAGATAGCTTCGCTGAAATAGGTAGGCACACTGACAGCCAGCCTGCCGTCATCCTTGAGCACCCGTTTCAGCTCCCATACGGCCTGGTGGTCATTGGGGATGTGCTCCAGCACCTCGGAGCAAATGACTCTATCAAAGTGGGCATCTCTGAGGGGTAGCCTGGTTACATCTCCTCTGAGGGAGAGCCATCTACCTCTGGATTTTCCCTCGGCATCCATGAGGTGGAAGAGGTAGTTGGTCTTGGCCAGGTTAGCCTGGTCAATATCCAGGGCGCAGACGGTACAGTTATTTTGTTCACAGGCTCTGAAGCTATGTCTTCCCTCGCCACAACCAACATCGAGGACGTGTTCCCCGTTTTTAATACCGAGGATATCATAGTCTATAGTAACCATTCACAAGAGTTCCTGATAAACTTCGACGGTCTTTTTAGCGGCCTGTTCCCAGCTGAAGTTATTATGTACTCTTTTTCTTCCCGCTTCGCCAAGTCTTTTTCTTAGTGGCTCGTCGTTGAGCAGGCGCTTGATGGCTGCCGCCAGGGCATCGGGTTCAGCGGGGGGGACCAGAATGCCGGTTTCCCCATCTTTGCCAACTACCTCTGGTAATGCTCCGGCGCTGGTGGCGATTATAGGGAGTCCGGAGGACATTGCCTCAGCGGCAGGGAAGCCGAACCCTTCATAGAGAGACGGGCTGACGGCAATCTCCGAAGTTGCGTAGAGCCTGGCAAGCTCTTCTCTTTCAATTGCCCCGGTAAAGGTGACCATATGCTCAAGTCCGTATTCAGTTATTAGTCGTGCCGGCTGGCTGTCCGGTGGAGCCGTACCTACAATAGTTAATTTCACCTGGACCATTTCCTTGAGTGAGTGGAGTGCCTTGAGCATATAGGGGAGGCCCTTAATATTTCCCTGTCCGCTGCTTACCATTATTAGGCTATGCGGCTCCCTGGGCATATGACCATTGCAATTGAAGAAGTCAGTATCAACGCCGTTGTATACTACCCTCAATGCTTTTTCGGGCACATGAAAAATCCGATGTATATCTGCTGCCGAGCTATTGGAAACGGTTATCACCCTGTCCAGTTGTGGTGATACACGGTGCTGCATTCCGAGGAATGAGTACCAGCGCATCAGGCGGAACCTGTCCCAGGAGTTTCTGGTTTGAGAAAGGTCTATCTCCCTATCGATGGGAATAGGGTGGTGAATGGTGGCGACAACGGGGATTTTCAGGCGTTTCATGAGGAGGAGACCCCAGGCAAGGCACTGGTTGTCATGGACAACATCGAACCTGTATTTAGGCATGAGTGCTCGCAGCCTATTGTAGGCACGGATGCTGAAGGTGAAGGGTTCTGGGAAGGTACCGACAGCTACCGCGAGGAATTCATAGAGCCGTAGCGGGGTACGTATACGAAGTAAGTCTCGCCAGAGGTTCTCTGACTCATAGAGGTTCAGGCTTTCGAGCTTGTGTATTCTAACGCCATCAACGACCTGTGGGTAAGGTGGTCCGGAGAGCACATGAACCTCGTGTCCCAGGTTATGGAGTGCTCTGGAGAGGTAATGTATGTATATGCCTTGTCCGCCAGAATAGGGATTACCTCTGTAGGATAAAAGACATATTCTCAAGCGCTATTATCTCCGTTTCCTTTGTCATGTGCTAATCACATGCCAGACTTCTCGGTATTTATTACCGCTACTGAAAGGGTTGTGGAGCGTATCAATCATACTACGCCTGGTCAGTAAATTGCAACCCTGCGTGAGGCATCATATTATATGACACCAGCAGTAAGAGTATCTCCCGCATTTCAGGTGAACCTGAAGCTGGCGTGATATGCCTGTAAGGAGTGGCGTTAATATCAATCAAGGCGCTGGGCGATGAGCTCACGGTGGTAGTTGCTGTCACCGAAGGCAGTGTCAGACGACCTGGCCCGCTTGAAGTAGAGGTGCATATCATGGTCCCAGGTAAATCCTATACCTCCGTGAACCTGAACCCCGTTATCGGTGACAAACTTATAGGCATCGCTGCAGTAGCTCTTCGCCATGGAGACGGCTGTGGAGACATCGGGAGAGCCATCTTTGATAGCCTCGGCGGCCCATTCCATGAGAGACCTGGCATACTCAAGCGCAGAAAACATATCGGCGCACTTGTGCTTGATTATCTGGAAGCTGCCGATAGGCACACCGAATGCCATTCTGTCTTTGGCATAATTGACGGTGGTCTCGAGTACCCACTCGCCTCCTCCTACCATCTCGGCACACAGCGCTGCTGTGGCCTTGAGCGCCGTATCTTTAATAATAGGCCAGCCCTGATGTAGCTCACCGATGATGTTCCTGGATGGTACTGCCACCTGGTTGAAGATGACTTCGTACTGCTTTCTGGTTTCGTCCATGGTCATTAGCGGGGTAGCGTATATTCCCCATTCGGTGGTGTCTACCAGGAAGAGGGTGATTCCTTCCTCCGGATTGCTGCTGCGCTGGGTGCGGGCGGTAACGAGTATGTAGTCAGCCGCCTTGGCGTCGGGGACAAATAGCTTGGTACCGTCGATGATATAGTCATCACCTCTTTTGGTAGCTTTGAGCTGAATACCTTGAGCCCACAGGTCTCCGTCCTCCTCCAGTGCGGCAAGGGTGCAAACTATCTCTCCGTTGGCTATCCTGGGCAGGTATTCCTTTTTCTGTTCCTCGGTGCCGGCGTTAAGAATGGGTAGCCCGACGAGGAGCAAGGTAGAGAAAAAGGGACCGGGGAGCATGGCTCGTCCCATCTCCTCGAATAGTATAGTGAGGTCGCGGAAGTTCATGTCGGCGCCGCCATATTCTTCGGGAAACACCAGGCCGAGCCAGCCTACCTCGGCTATCTTTTTCCATAGTTCCGGAGAGTGGCCGGTCTCATCTTCCATCAGCTCTCGGACAAGTGTCTTGGGGCATTCATTAGCCAGAAAATCTCGGGCCATAGTCTTGAGCATCTCTTGTTCTTCATTCAGGGAAAATTCCATATTTATTGCTCCTTATTTTCGATTGGGAGGCTGCCTGGTATGGGTAGTCCTCTTCTACTACTGTCTGGGCAGACCGAGTATTCTCTCGGCGATAATGTTACGGTTGATTTCCGAGGTGCCCATCTCAATGGTAGCGCCCCGCGACCTGAGCATGTCGTATACCCAGTCGCCTTCGTCAACGGCCCGTTTTGAGCCCCTGACCAGTTGAGAGTAGGCTCCGAGGATTTCCATGACCATATCGCCTCGGCGCTGCCTCATTTCAGCCTGGAAGTTCTTGACCACGGAGGCTTCATTTCCGAAGGGTATACCCTTTCGTAGTTTGGCCATGATACGGGCACCGCTCCACCTCATAGCCTGAGCCTCGATGGCGAACTGGGCTATGCGCTGGCGGTATGTGGTATCTTCCCAGAGTACCTTGCCATAGTGCCTGGTATTCTTGGCGAGGTCGACAAGGCCTTCTATAGCTGTGGTACGCCTGTCGGCGAGGCCAGCGAGGTCGGTGCCTCCGGCGCCACCGAAGAAGGCTCCGCCGCCGCTTCTCTCGTGCTGAAGGGCGGTCATTGCCACATACCATCCTCTGCCCTGTTCGCCCATCATGTTCTTATGGGGGATGCGCATGTCATCGAAGAACATCTCGCCGAATTCAGCTTCGCCGGACATCTGGCGGAGCGGTCTACGGCTAAAGCCGGGGGTAGTAGTATCGAATAGAAAGTAGCTGAGGTTACGGTGCCTGGCGGCATCGGGCTCGGTCTTTACCACCAGCAGACCCCAGTCAGCGTACTCCCACATGCTGGTCCAGCACTTCTGTCCGTTAACCACCCATTCGTCGCCATCCCTGACGGCGTTGGTCTGGACGTTGGCGAGGTCTGAACCGGCGTCAGGTTCTGAGAAGCCTTCGCACCAGCTTTCCTCACCGCTGAGTATCTTGGGGATGAAGAGCTTTTTCTGCCACTCCTCGCCGTGGGAGAGGAGGGTAGGTGCCGCTACGAGCAACCCCAGGGATAGCGGTCCTCCGGGTGTGCCGGTGCGTGCCATTTCCTGGCGGATAATGTTTATCTCTTCTGGTGGGCGTTCTATACCACCGTATTCCTTGGGGTAGCCGAACCCTGTATAGCCGGCGTCATAGAGCTTTTTTGTCCATTCCTTGCCCAGTTCGTGTGCCTCTTTGCTGAATGGTTCTGGCGGTACATATTCGGGTGTTCCCCACCCCTTGGGCAGATTTTCCCTCAGCCAGTTACGGACCTCTCTCCT
>CAZXWQ010000078.1:0-7300 GCA_964644545.1 uncultured Dehalococcoidales bacterium
GAGCATGGCGCCATCATTCAGTACCTGACTAATGCCTATGCTATGGGTGAAGGAGAGATGGCCTGTGAGATTGAGGCAATCGCCAGGGAGGAAATGCGCCACCTGGACTGGCTGGCTGAGACAATAGTGGAGCTGGGCGGTATCCCCAGCCTCAAGCGGGGTAAGATGCGCGTGGAAGGTAAAACAGTGGCCGACTGGATGCGAAATGGTGTGCTGTTAGAAGAAGATGCCATGGACCCCTATCGCCAACACATAAAGGCTATTGATGACCCCAGGATAAAGCGACTGTTACAGCGTATCCTGTCCGACGAAGAATCGCACCACGGTGATTTCGAGCACTTCGTCGAGAAAGCAGAGAAGGAAGGGATGCAGGATATCAGGGGAAGCCGCTCGGACAAGACTATCCAGACACTGAACTGGGGCATCGAGCACGAGTACACGGTTATTCTTCAGTATTTGTTCCAGTCATATATGACCAGCAATGCCGAGGCTAAGAAACAGCTTGAAGACCAGGCAATTAACGAGATGCAGCACTTGGGCTGGCTGGCCGAAAAGTTAATCGATATCAGCGGCAGTCCACAAATTGAGCACGCCAAGGTTGACCAGTCTACCAGGACCACCGATATGCTCCGCTCTGATATTGAAATTGAGCAGGAGGTTGCTGACGCCTACGACCGCGCCGCCAGTGAAACTGAGGACCCCAAGCTGAAAGAGCTTTTCTTGCGCCTGCGAGACCACGAGATTTACCATACTGAGGTCTTCAGCGACATCCTGAAGGAAGAGGAGAAGTAGGGGCAAGATAGCTAACCGTCTGAAGTCGTTACTCTCCACTGGTGACTATAGATATTCATCCTGCTCCCCCTGACAAAGCCAACCAGGGTTATTCCAGAACTATCGGCTAACCGCACGGCCAAATCAGTAGGAGCAGATATTGAGATGATAACAGGAATATTCCTCCTGGCTACCTTGAGCAGTATCTCCGAGGATACCCTGCCGCTGGTGACCACCAGCCGGTCACTGGTAGTAATCCCTCTCAAGAGGCACTCCCCGAAGACCCTATCAACCGCATTGTGCCTCCCGATGTCATCGCTGAAGACAATAATATCCCCGGTATTACACAGGGCAGCACTGTGAACTCCACCCGTTGCTGTAAATACCGCGGAACTCTGGTGGAACCTCTCCACAAGAGCAACAATTTCCCCGGCTGATATTTTTAACTGAGACTCTATCTTTATCTGGTCTTTTGACCCGGCACCAATGTCGGTAGCAATCCCTCTCCCACCGCTGGAAGCAATTATCCGTCCAGATGAAGCATATTTAACAACCCCCACAGGTTCCTTGACTTTGACTCGTACCGTACTTCTCTGCTTGTTGCCGGTAACCTTCGTGGTGATAATATCATCCCGGCTCTTGACTAAACCCTCGCTGAGAAGAAAGCCAGCAGCCAGGTACTCCAGCTTCGCAGGAGAGCAGAGCAGGGTTACCACCTCGTGGTCATTCAACGCGATGGTGGCGTAATGCTCCCTGACGACCACATCTTCAACCGCGCTTGTGTCCCCATCAGTGACCCGCAGTATTGGCACTTGTCTTGTTACCTCTTTCACCCGCTTCTCCTTACTCCCCTGCTTTCATTGAATCTCCAGCTTCACCTGCTCTATTGACCCGCCGCCTATCACTGTATCTCCGTCGTAGAAGACAACCGCCTGGCCCGGGGTCAGCGCCATTTGTGGCTCTTCGAATGTTACCTGTACTCTGTCCTCTCCCGCTGGTATTACCGTTGCGCCGGCTTCCTGGTGGCGATACCTTATCCTTGCCTTCACCCTGATGGGTTGCTTGGGCTCCTCGATAGCCAACCATTTTAGCTCCGAGGCAATAAACTCGCTCCCATATGTCTCCTCTCTGCTGCCCACGATTACAGCATTCCCTTCCCGGTTGATAGCCACCACGTATAAAGGTTCTCCGGCTGATATACCTAATCCCTTGCGCTGCCCGACAGTATAGAAAATGAGTCCCTTATGCTCACCCAGAATTTTCCCTCGCCTGTCCAGTATTGGTCCTGGCCTCGCTGCACCGCCAGCATATTCTCCCAGGAACTTCGGATAATCACTGTCGGGGATAAAGCAAATGTCACGGCTCTCCGGTCTACTGGCTACCGGTAGTCCCAATTCTTCAGCTATACGCCTTACCCTCTCCTTGTTAAGCTCGCCCAAAGGGAACAGACTGTGCCTCAGCTGCTCCTGAGTCATCGCATACAGGAAGTAAGACTGGTCTTTGGTATGGTCGCTACCCTTCTTAAGAATGTATCTCCCGTTAGCGGCATCCTTCTCTATCCTGGCATAGTGCCCGGTAGCTATGAAATCAGCTCCAAGTTCCCTGGCTCTTTCCAGTAAGGCACCAAACTTTATGAATTGATTGCACCGTATGCAGGGGTTCGGCGTTCTACCGAGGCTGTATTCACGGCAGAAGTGAGCGATTACTCTCTCAGTAAAAACACCCCTGCAGTCCACAACATAGTGCGGTATGTCCAGTCTATCAGCCACCCTCTTCGCATCCGTTTCCACTCCTTTGGCCAGTTCACCTGATGGCCAGATCTGCATGGTTACCCCTATAACCTGATAACCCTCTTCCTTAAGAAGAGCGGCAGCAACCGCTGAATCCACCCCCCCGCTCAGGGCAACTGCTACCTTCATATATCTCCCTTAAGAGTCATGTATACCCCTGCCACTCCCCGTACGTCCATTACCTGCCAACGATTTCTATCTGACCCCAGAGAGCCATCCTGTCATCCTTTATAATTGCCACGCCCCTTAGTCCCTCAATGCCTTTAGCAAATTCAATTCCCTGGTAGATATCGCCTTCTTCGCTGACAAGATTACCAATGGCAGTAGCTGCGGCATCGGCAAGAGCAGTCGAAGGTGAAATCACGATAGCCGCATCAGCCCTGCCAAAGCTGAGAGAATGCCCCACCGTTCCTGAAGAAGTACAAACACCGGCCGGGGTTTCCTCAGGCTCAATCTTCAGGGCGATTTTCCCTGAATAAGGAGGCTTCCCGGTATAGATACCCACCAATCTCCTGCTAACGTTCTTGAGGAATATATCTCCCCCGTTCTCCACAATTACCTCTGGAGAGAACCTTAGCAACTCCCTCCCCACACATTCGGCCAGGGCTCCCGCCACTGCCGCCATAGGCCCAGTCCCCACCTCCCCCGCCGCTTCTGCCATCTGGCTCACGATATGCGGAGCATCATCTCCAACAGGAAATGGCTCCAGAGTGGTGGCAAACCCGGGGTGGCGCGCAATATACCCCTCGAGGAGGGCACGCTGTTTTGAGACTACCTCTAAGGCCTTCCTCTTCAAATTGCGCTTTGCTTGAATAAACAGGTCTGTTTCCTTCACCACCACGTTGAAGGAGACCAGGTCTTTCTCTTTAGTCCAGAGTCGGTAGTGCCTCGGTTCATACACAGGCGTTAAGCTCCCCCCTTCCCCGGGACTGATTTCAGCGGTTGTTTTCATCACCGGACCCATCTTTCTGCGTGACCTCGCTTCTCATTAAGGCTTCCAGTTCTGCTACTCGCTCCCTTAACCTGCTTTGTTCTTCCAGGATGGGCCTGATGACATCGTTAATAGGGTCGGGCAATTTCCCGTGTTCCAGGTCAAAAACTGGCTCTTTTCTATCCTCTACTGCCCGTCCCGGTATTCCCACCACAGTAACACCAGGCGGTACCGATGCTACCACCACTGAATTAGCACCAATCCTTGCTCCATCCTCCACGGTTATGGGACCAAGCACTATTGCCGCCGCCCCAATCTCCACATTATTCCCGATGGTAGGGTGCCGCTTCCTCTTCTCCAGGCTGGTTCCACCCAGCACCACTCCCTGATACATCAGCACGTCATCTCTGATTTCTGCCGTTTCACCAATGACCACACCCATTCCATGGTCAAGGAAAAACCTCCGACCTATCATGGCACCGGGATGTATCTCCACACCGGTAAGGAACCGGTTAATATGGGAGAGCATACGACCGGATAAGCGGAGCTTATGCCGCCATAGGAAATGGGCAAGGCGATGCAGCCACAGCGCATGCAGGCCTGGATAGCAAAACAGAACCTCTATTATGTTTCTTGCCGCCGGGTCCCTGGCAAAGACCGTACTGATATCCTCCCCTAATAATTTAAACATCTTTCACTACCCCTTCGGTTACCCTATTCAGCCTTACCAGATACGTATTACAGGTTGATTCAGTAACATCACTGGCTATATCTGACATTTTATGTAAACCCTAGTCTCGCTCTGTCAGTGTTTCATTCTGGCGTACGATAAGCTTCAGCCTGTTCTGTCCCACTACAGTAACCTCCCCACCCGGATTTATCTCCTCGTTCTCTGACTCCGCTACCCAGAGCTCGCCCCTAATCTTGACCAGGCCCTCCGGAGCCAGTGGACTTACTACCTGCCCTCTGGTACCTATCATATTGGGCAGACCAGCCAGGGGTTCCCTCCGCAGTGCCTCGCTACCCTTCCTGTAAGTAATAATAGACCAGGTTCCCCACCCCACCATCAATACGATAAGCAAGACAATACTACCCCACTGAGGGAGCTGAACCCCTATCCTGGGCATACCCCAGAGCACAATCGCTGCTATAGCCGTCTCCTCCAGCAAAGTGCTAATAACAGCCGTTATCAACCTGCCGTTTATGTTCCTGCCCATCATTATTATGGCTGGCGCCGGATGTTCCCTGCCAGCAGACTTCCTGCCCTCATACCCCTGCTCTCTTAATTATAAATCATTATAGCAGGATATTCTCCGTTGCGGACACTAAAATATGGATGCTATAATTAGCCAACATAACTAAGCGAGGTAAACAATGAAGCTGAGCCGTGAGGAAGTCCTGCATATTGCTCTCCTGGCCCGTTTGGGCTTGAGCGAGACCGAGGTGAAAAAAGCCAGAGAGCAACTATCAAATATCCTGGAGAACTTCGAGGTACTACAGCAGGTGGATACCAGCGGCGTTCCACCTACCTCCCAGTCGATTACCCTCCAGAATGTGATGAAGGACGATGAGCCAGCCAGTTCACTACCGGCATCGGAGATTCTGGCTAATGCTCCCCGGAAGGAGGGAGACTTCTTCAGGATACACGCCGTGCTGGAGTGATAAAAAAAAATTAGGGGAGTCTAAGAGAGGAGCTAGCTCCTCTTCGCAAAATCTTTCCCCTCTCCTTTGACAAGGAGAGGGGGACCGAGGTCGAAGACTCTCCGAGAGGGTGAGGTAGACAATCAACCATTTAACAATTCACGAATCACACAGACTACTTAAGAACAGGGAGCTTTCCTCAGTCGAATTGACCAGGGCCTGCCTGGAGCGTATTCAGAAAGTAGAGCCCAGGGTCCATGCCGTGGTCACTATCACCGAGGAACTCGCCCTGGAACAGGCACGAAAGGCCGATGAGCTTTTTGCTTCTGGTAATACTAGCTCTCTTACCGGCATCCCGGTATTAGTAAAGGACAACATGTGCACCAGGGGGATACTTACCACCTGCTCATCAAAGATACTGGAAAACTTCGTGCCACCTTATAACGCTACCGTGGTAGAGAAACTGAATGAGCGTGGAGCGGTGATTATCGGCAAAAGCAACATGGACGAGTTTGCCATGGGCTCATCCACCGAGCATTCCGCCCTGTTTCCCACTCATAACCCCTGGGACCTGGCTCGAGTCCCCGGGGGCAGTAGCGGCGGCTCAGCGGCGGCGATAGCCGCCGGCGAGACTATCTATGCACTCGGCTCGGATACCGGGGGCAGCATCCGCCAGCCGGCCGGTTTCTGTAGCGTTACCGGGCTGAAACCTACCTACGGCAGGGTCAGCCGCTACGGGCTGGTTGCTTTTGCCAGCTCCCTCGACCAGATAGGACCTCTTACCCGGGATGTTACCGATTGCGCCCTGGTGCTGAACGCCATAGCCGGCTATGACACCAGGGACTCTACCTCTGCTCCACAGCCTACTCCCGATTATACTCAGTGCCTGACCGCCGACCTCAAGGGGCTTCGCATCGGTATCCCCAGGGAGTACTTTGTTGAGGGAATGCAAAACGAGGTGGAGACAGCCATACGCACCGCTATTGATAAACTCAGAGAGCTGGGAGCAAGCGTAGAGTGGGAGGTATCGCTACCCAGCACACCCTACGCCCTGGCAGCATATTATATTATCGCTCCCTCCGAGGCTTCGGCTAACCTGTCCCGCTACAACGGGGTCAAATACGGCTTCTCCTACCCGGATGCCAGGAATATGTGGGATTCCATGGAAAAGACCCGCCAGTATGGCTTTGGCGCTGAGGTAAAGCGGCGCATCATGCTCGGCACCTATGCCCTATCCGCCGGTTACTACGATGCCTGGTACCTCAAAGCCCAGCGGGTACGCACCCTGATAAGGCAGGAGTTTGACCAGGCATTTGAGAAATACGATGCCCTGGTAACCCCTACCTCGCCCACCGTCCCCTTCAAAATCGGGGAGAAGGTGGACGACCCGCTCCAGATGTACCTGTCCGATGTCTGCACCCTGCCGATAAATATTGCGGGAGTGCCCGCCATCTCTATCCCGGCCGGCTTCGCCGACGGACTGCCGATAGGGATGCAGATTATCGGCAAGCCCTTTGCCGAGGAGACCATCCTCAGAACCGCCTACGCCTACCAGGAGGCAACGGAGTGGCATAAGAAGAGGGCGGAGATTTAAAGAAGAATTAAGCAATGAAAAAACCACAGACCAATTACGCTTTTATTGACGGAACTAATCTTCACCAAACTATGAAGAAGGTTGGTTGGGATTTAGACTACCGCCGCTTCAGGGTATATCTGAGTGAGCATTACGGTGTTGGTAGAGCATACTATTTTATTGGCTATATGCCAGAGAATACACCACTTTATACCTTCTTACAGTCTATAGGATACGTCATAATATTCAAACCAATCTTAAAGACACCAGAAGGAAAGGTAAAAGGTAATTGTGATGCTGAGCTAGTTCTACAGGCCATGATAGACCTTGATGATTACGAAAAGGCCATAATAGTCAGCAGTGATGGGGATTTCTATTGCCTAATAAACTACTTGCGCGAGAAAAACAAGCTGCAATGTATATTAGCGCCATGTAAAGCGGGTTTTTCACATTTACTGGATATAGCTTCTAAAGGACTGGTAGCGTATTTAGATAACCTGCGTGGGAAATTGGAGTATAAAAAGAAAAACCCCCTGTAAGAACGGAACCTCACAGGGTGTTTTTCGTCGTGATTCTAAGATTAAGATTATCAGA
>CAZXWQ010000079.1:0-4658 GCA_964644545.1 uncultured Dehalococcoidales bacterium
CTGAGACGGGCCCGGAGCAAGGATATTCGTATCATTGGCCCAAATTGTATGGGCATCTACTGCCCTCGAGGGCGAATATCCTTTGGCTACGATTTCCCCCTGGAGGTGGGGTCGGTGGGAGTGGCATTTCAGAGTGGTGGAGCTGCTACAGAGCTCATCCGCCTGGCAGCTCAGAGAGGTGTCCGTTTCAGCAAGGTAGTCAGCTACGGGAATGCCCTTGATTATAACGAAGCTGATTTTCTCGGTTACTTTTCCCGAGATGTGGAGACAAAGATAATTTTAATGTATGTTGAAGGGGTAAAGGATGGGAAAAGGTTTATAGATTCCCTGCGGGAGGCAGCTTCTACCAAGCCAGTAATTATTGTCAAGGGCGGCAGGGGTGAATCGGGAGCGAGAGCAATAGCCTCCCATACTGCCTCCCTGGCTGGCTCCAGGCGGATATGGGATACTGCCATTGCCCAGGCGGGAGCCATATCTGCCGATAGCTTTGAAGAACTGGTAGACCTGGCTGTTTCATTCTATTTTCTACCCCCGATAAAGGGTGCGAGGGTGGGTATAGTTGGTGGGGGTGGTGGAATCAGCGTCCGTTCTGCTGATGATTGCGAGGAAGCCGGACTCGAGGTTGTGCCCCTGCCACCAGAAATCCGAGAGGAACTGAGGAGCAGGGGTAACCCACTATGGGACTGGATTGGAAACCCCACGGATGCGTCAATAGTGGGTGGTTTCGGGTTCAGTCATATTGATATGTTGCAGATGATGGCTACTAATCCAAACTTTGACCTCCTCATTGGTAATGTGAGTGAGGGCGCACCCATGAGAAAAGAAGAAATGATTGACAGGCTCAGAGCTGAGGCTTTCGGCTATGTTATGGTAGGGAAAGCGACTTCCAAGCCATTGCTGGTGGTGGTAGGTGATAAGAGTCCGTGTGTCGAGGACTACGACTTCTGGCGCTGGACGGAGCTAAGCAAAACAAGAACCGAACTCGTGGAGGCCGGTATTCCCTTTTATCCCAGCATCAGAAGGGCAACACGAGCGGCGAGGAAAGTACTGGACTATTACCTAAAGAGGGAATAGGGTACCTCTACTCAACTGTTCTCCTCTTGCTGGAGATATAGTCCACGAGCATATATTGTCCCAGAGTGTCCGCACTGGTGAAGAAGATACGTCCCTTGTTGATACGTGCCATCTGGGTAACGAAAGCGTTGAGAAATTCACTCTGCCCCAGCATGAAGGTATTAATTACTATATTTTGCCTTGTGCAGTTCGTTACCTCTCTCAGTGTTAATTGGATGGTGCGCAGGCTGGGAGGATACTGAAAGTATATATTTCCACCCTCAACGTGTGCTGTGGGTTCGCCGTCTGAAACCAGTATTACCTGCTTGTTGCTGCACCTTTCGCGAGCCAGCAGTTTTCTGGCCAGGGAAAGGCCGTGCTGAATATTGGTGTATGGGTCAAACTCATCCCAGCCCATATAGGCTAGCTCCTCCTTCTTTATCTGCCGGGCGTAGCTGGAGAAACCTATTATGTAGAGGCTGTCTTTCGGGTACTGGCTTCTGATAAGCCCATCAAGGGCAATGGCTACCTGCTTGGCTGCCTGGAAGTTGCCGCGCATTGGCATGGATAAGCTCAGGTCAAGCAGCAGAGCAGTCGCTGACCGCGTTAGCTGTTCTGACTTGAATACTTCGAAGTCCTCCGGGCTCAATTTCACTGGTGGTGGTTGTGTCTCACGGTAGAGAGCGTTCATAATTGTCTTTTCCAGGTGGAGCTGAAAGGCATCGCCAAATTCATACTGCTTGGTCTCGTCTATCCTCTCACTGCTGATGCCCTTCATATTTATATTGTGCTGTCCCGGGCGGTCTCTTCGGAGCTGGGCAAATACATCGCTCAGGGCTTTCTGCCCGATTTTCCTGATACCGCGGGGTGTCAACTCGTACCTGTTACCCTTGCGGCGGATATAACCTGCCTCCTCCAGGGTGCGGGTTATGTTGCGCAGCCTTTCAAGCTCCTCGGCTGCTTCATCGCCGATTAGCTCTCTGACCTTCTGTTCGTTCACAGAATCCAGGGAGCGGTTGAACTGAGCATCCCTGAGTTGTGTTTCCAGCTTGTCCATGTCCTGCAGCATTTCCATCAGCCTCAGCGCCTCCATGTAGGAGATGGACTCTTCACCAGAGAATGGGTAATTCCTTTGCATTTTCTCACTGGGGTACAAAGCCTCCAAATTGGCTGCCATCTTGGCTAGCTCGTATTGGGTTGCTTCATCAAGCATTGACTGCATCAGGTCTTCCAGTGCCTGTCTATCTTCCGGCGACAGGCTGTCCAGTAACGACTGTGCCTGGGCTATCTGGCTCTGCATGCGTTCCATTAGCTCATCGAGGCTCTGCGGCGGTTGGGGACCGAAGAAATCACCGAACTGCTGCATGAAACTGTCAAAATCAGGCTCCTCACCCCTCATGCGCTGTTCCAGCATCTGATTTATAGCCTCAATCAGATGTCTCATATTAGCTAGTGAGGTAGCGTCCATATCTTTCAATTGTTTTGTCAGGTCTCGGGCATATGATGCCAGCGCATGTTTCTTCAGCATATCAATTAGTTCCTGGAACTGTCGCCGTGCTTCCTCGTCCATGAAATCGTACTGGGTCAATTCCTTTATCTGGCCGCCAATATCGTCTGGCAGGCTATCAAGCTTGGAGAGGTTTTGCCCTGCCATATCTTCGACAGTCTGCAGCAACTTTTCTCCCATTTCCGGGCTTAATCCAGGGGCACCTTCTTCAGCTTTCTGCCTTGCTTCGTCCAGCTTCTTCTGGATTCCTTGCCGCTCTGTTTTCAGTATATTGTCCAGCTTCTGGCGGATTTCATCCAGTACCGAACTGAGCTTGTACTTGTCAAGCTGACCCTGCTTTCTCTGGCGCAACCGCTGGAGTAAATCCTGGATGCCGGGTAATCGTCTGCCATCGCTCCCTCTGATACCAAGGCGCTGCATCTTCCAGAGTGCATACGACAGGTTACCATCGTACATCAGATTGCGCGCCAGTTCCTCCATGAGCTCATCTTTGTCCAGCTCAGATATGTCCTGGGTTCCATCCCACTCTGAATAGCGGTATATCGTCATCTTAATGCCTGTAAATTGTTTTGCCTTCGCTCTTTGTTTTGTTTAGCCTCTTATTCACGTGAAGTCCCTCGAGAACAAACTCAGTGGCCGAGGCTATGACTTCCGGTCTCTCAGAATCGGTGATGACCCTTATTACCTCTGCCAGCCCTATGATTTCCTTGACATTACGCACGTAAACGTTGGACTTCATCATATCCGATACCTCTACGCTGAAGCCCTCATTGAACTGGCTAGTTAGTGGCTCCATTTCGGACAGGCGGTAGTAACGGTTGAAGACATTCAGCACAGCCTTTTTTACGAGGTCATCGATAATCTTTCCTTCTCTGGCCTCCTCAAAGCCTTCCAGTTCTATCTTGGCCCCGGTAGATGCCTGAATATAAGGCAGGTCACTGATGCGGGGCACAGCTATTTTCTCACTCAGCATGACTGCTCGCCTGAGGGCATTGCTGACTATGGTTTCATAGTTGCCAATAGATATCCTGACGCTTACTCCCGAACGCTGGTTGATATCCGGGCTTTTCCTGCCCAGATGGGTCACCTCAGCAATAATCTCCTTCATAAACTGGGGTGTGTGGTTCTCAATCTCATCCCCGCCGAACTGCCGCCGTTCCATCTCCATTATTGCCAGCTCATTTTCAATAGTGGTGGGATAATGGGTCCTGACCTGTGCTCCGAACCTATCCTTAAGAGGGGTTATAATCCTGCCACGGTTGGTGTAGTCCTCCGGGTTGGCGCTGGCAACAAGTAATATATCGAGGGGTAGCCGGATGCGGTATCCTCTAATTTGTATATCCCTCTCTTCCATCAGGTTGAAAAGGCCGACCTGAAGTCGTTCTGCCAGGTCTGGCAGCTCGTTGATGCAGAATATGCCGCGGTTGGTCCTGGGTATCAAGCCGTAATGAATGGTCAGTTCATCGGAGAGGTATTTCCCCTCGGCTACCTTAATCGGGTCTACATCACCAATTAAATCGGCGATGGCGATATCGGGCGTGGCTAGCTTCTCGCCGTAACGTTCCTGGCGTGGTAACCAGGTAATCTCGGTAGCATCCCCTTCTTCGGCTAACCTGTCCCGGCAGTGTCTGCATATCGGAGCAAATGGGTTATCGTTGATTTCACAGCCCTTGACAACAGGAATTTCCTCGTCAAGGAGGTGCACCAGTGCCCTCATAATCCGTGATTTAGCCTGCCCACGCTCGCCGAGGAAGATGATATCCTGCCCGGAGATCAGGGCATTCTGTATCTGGGGGATAACGGTATCATCGTAGCCAATTATTCCGGGGAATATGTCTTTTTTCTTCTTTATCGTGGCTATCAGGTTGCCCCTCAGTTCCTGCTTGACTGAGGCAGGTTTGTAACCCGAAGCCTTAAGCTTACCAATTGTTGTAACCTTCTTTCGTCCACCCATACTGTTTCTCCAAATATTCAAGATTCTCCGGTTTGTTCCTCTGGGTATTTGGCTTGGTCTGATGAAGACCCGTATTCTATTTTACTACGGAGTAGTGAGGGATGTAAAACAGGAGTCAAATACTGAGATGGGCTGGTATTTTAA
>CAZXWQ010000079.1:4758-7111 GCA_964644545.1 uncultured Dehalococcoidales bacterium
GAGTAGTGAGGGATGTAAAACAGGAGTCAAATACTGAGATGGGCTGGTATTTTAACAGGCTGGTTGTCCGAATATGGGGAGTGCCTGGTCCTCTATTTATACTGGTGGCAAATTGGTAATAAAAAACAGGGAAACAATTCGAGCCTAAGCAGGAGTGAATTGTTTTTGTGGTTATGTTAATCTATTTGGGCTCCCTGTCCATTTGTGGACGAGAGGCTCTATGTTTTTGGTGGGTGCTGGTATGTCCAAGGTTGCGGTTCCATTCTGTACGGACAGGGAAGGGATTGCTTTGTCGTCCTTCTGGGAAGGACTCCTCGCAATGACGGGGGGTTAAATGGCAGGGTAGAGATTGCTTTGTCGCCCTTCTGGGAAGGGCTCCTCGCAATGACGGGGGGTTGAATGGCAGGGAAGGGATTGCTTCGTTGCTGGCGCTCCTCGCAATGACACAAGTACAATGATGAGGTAAGGGGGAGATGTGTCAGTAATTATATGAACGAGCACAGGTACTTGCAGACAGGTTAATTATGCAGTATGATTAGGGGCGCAGAATAAGTATATAAAGGGAGGAACTACAATGGACTTTGAGACTGTTCTTTATGAGGTCAAGGACAGCATCGCCAGGATTACGATGAACCGGCCGGAGAAGAGAAACGCGCTCAATCATGCGTTGTGGGACGACCTGATTGCCGCCTTTGACCAGGCGGAGAATGACCCTGAGGTGAGGGCTGTGATTCTATGCGGTGCTGGTGCGGCTTTCTGCAGTGGATGGGACCTCAAAGAGAGCTATTACATCAGCGTTCCAGAGGGATACGACCAGTGGACTACGGGTAATGCCCTGAGGGCGTTGCGCAATATTAGCGAGCGCTACCTCAAAATCATGAACCTTACTAAGCCAGTTATTGCCCAGGTGCATGGGTATTGTCTCGCCGCAGGGTGCTATCTGGAGATGTTGTGCGATATGGCTGTTGCGGCTGAGGATGCTATCTTTGGACATCCGGCTACCAGGGGTGGGGGTGTTGATAGCATGCCGCTGTGGGTAACGTTCCTGGGGTTGCGGAAGGCCAAGGAGATGCTGATGACCCAGAAGATGATTGACGGCAAGGAGGCGGAGCGCATTGGGCTGGTCAATACAGTGGTGCCGGCGGATAAGCTGGAGGAAGAGGTATGGAAGCTGGCACAGACGGTGGCTGAAATACCGCCAGACGGTATGGCGATAGCTAAAGAGGCTCTAAATACCCATGCAGAGATAATGGGCAGAGGAGCTGTCTTCGCCTATCACCGTCAGCTCAATGCCCTGGGAAGAGTTGGTCAGGTACGCAGGGATGAGGGGGAGGCTCAGGCGAGGCTTGATTCGCTGCGTAGCCGAACGAGGGGTGAGAAGCAGTAACTCAGGCAGGGTGAGTGGCTGATAATCAGTATGGATTTGGCGGGGTAAGCCATATGGCGCAAGGCATGTGGACGAGCAGATTGCCTTGACAAATGGTAGTGGTTGTGATAATATTTCTAGTACTTGGACAGTACCTTAACAATTGGATAGCGGAAGGAAGGTTCGAAAAACGCTTTTATTGTTTGTTTGGAGGGTTTGATCCCGGCTCAGGATAAACGCTGGCGGCGTGCTTTATGCATGCAAGTCGAACGGTCCTTGACCCTTCGGGGTGAAGGATAGTGGCAAACGGGTGAGTAACGCGTAAGTAACCTGTCCCCAAGTGGGGAATAACTCTGAGAAATTGGAGCTAATACCGCATGTGGTGGTCTTTCTGAAGGAGGACCAAGAAAGCCTTCGGGTGCTTGGGGAGGGGCTTGCGTTCGATTAGCTAGTTGGTAGGGTAAGAGCTTACCAAGGCGATGATCGATAGCTGGTCTGAGAGGACGGTCAGTCACACTGGGACTGAGACACGGCCCAGACTCCTACGGGAGGCAGCAGCAAGGAATATTGGACAATGGGCGAAAGCCTGATCCAGCGACGCCGCGTGAGGGATGAAGGCCTTCGGGTCGTAAACCTCTTTTCCCAGGGAAGAAAAATGACGGTACCTGGGGAATAAGCCACGGCTAATTACGTGCCAGCAGCCGCGGTAAAACGTAGGTGGCGAGCGTTATCCGGATTTATTGGGCGTAAAGAGGGCGTAGGCGGTCTTTCAAGTCGGATGTAAAATCTCCCGGCTCAACTGGGAGGGACCATGCGATACTGTTAGGCTAGAGGGCAGCAGAGGGAGGTGGAATTCCCGGTGTAGTGGTGAAATGCGTAGATATCGGGAGGAACACCAGTGGCGAAGGCGGCCTCCTAGGCTGTTTCTGACGCTGAGGCCCGAAAGCGTGGGGAGCGAACAGGATTAGATACCCTGGTAGTCCACGC
>CAZXWQ010000080.1:0-2591 GCA_964644545.1 uncultured Dehalococcoidales bacterium
GCCGATTGATAGGTGCCACTTAGTTTAGAGGACAGAGTAATGACCAGAATTTCATCCGTTTCTTCAGACAGCCTGTCATAAACATCAGCGAAGTCCCTGGGCGGAGGCTGGGTAGTGGTGGGCCAGACATTGCCGTGAATCAGTCTGTGGTAGAACTCATCAGTGGTTATGGTAACCCTGTCGAGGTATGATTCGTGGCCAAAGAATACGGTTAGAGGTACTATGGTGATTCCCAGCCCTTTAGCTATATCACTGGTGATGTCAGACAGGCTATCAGTGACAATCTTAACTGCCATGGCTTAAGTCCTCCTTATCATTCTACGGAGATGATGTAGTTGTAGTGAGGTTGATTCCCCCGGACTACCTCTACCTGAAGTTGGGGATACTGTTTAAGGATGCCAGCGCTGGTCTGCTCAGCTTCAGCTATCTCTGTATCAGCGCCATAGTAGATAGTAATGATTTCGCTTTTGTCCAGGTCCAGTTTAGCCAGCGTATCATTAAGGACATCGGTGGTATTATCCCCTACTGCTACTAAATCTCCATCCAGGAGACCGATAGCCTGTTTCCTCTTAATCTTCAGCCCCTTTAGTTTGGTTGAGCGCACGGCGCGGGTAATTTCAATTGACTTTACTGCCGATTTTGCCTGTCCCATAATCTGAGCATTTGTTTTCAGGTCAGCCTCATAGTCGAAGGCTAGGAGGGCGGCCACACCCTGTGGTATTGTTTCTGTAGCCACTATCTCGATGTTTTTCCCGGTCAGAGTTTTGACCTGCTCGGCGGCCAGTACAATGTTCTTGTTGTTAGGTAGAATAATTACTTTATCTGATGCCACCGATTCTGCGGCCTGAAGTAAGTCTTTGGTGCTGGGGTTCATCGTTTGTCCACCGGGGACAATGACTGTTACCCCCAGGCTGGTAAAGACTTCGGCAAGTCCATCTCCGGCAACGACAGCTACGGTGGCAATATCGACGGCTGGTGCTCTATCCTTCTGCATTTCGAGGAAGTCCTGGTGCTGCTCATCCATGTTCCGTATATTGACCTTGTGCATAGTGCCGAGGGTGCTGGCATAGGTAATGATATTACCCGGTTTCTCAGTGTGGATGTGGACTCTGACTGTGGAGTCGTCACCGACGACAATTAGAGACTCGCCTTTCTTCTGTAAGCGGGTTCTGATTTTATCCGGGTCAAGCTCGTGTCCTTTAAGCATAAACTCGGTACAATATCCAAAAGGCACTTCATCAGCGGCAATCATCTCCGGTGGTCTGACTGTTAAGGGGATATTGCTGGCGATCATCTGGGGCTTGCGGAACTGCATCTGCTCCGACTGTCCTCTGAGGTACTGAAGAGCACCCTCCAAAATGGTATAGAGGCCCTGTCCTCCGGCATCTACAACTCCAGATTCTTTCAGCACCGGGAGGAGGCTGGGGGTATTAGCTACTGATTCATTGGCGGCGTTAACTGTGACCTCCATTACCGATATCAGGTCAGCATTACCATTGGCAGTCTGCTTCTGGGCAGCCTCTGAGGCTTCTCTAATTACAGTGAGAATGGTGCCTTCTACAGGATTGCTCAGGCCTCTATACGCCATTGATGATGCTTCTTGGAGGGCATAAGCCAGGTCGTTGCCGGTCAATTCTTCCTTCTCATTAAGGTACTGTGCCAGCCCCCGCCAGATCTGGGATAGTATTACACCGCTATTACCGCGGGCTCCCATCAGTGCTCCTGTAGCCATAGATTTGGCTACTGCTGAGGCGCTGTGGTCCGGGGCACGA
Source organism: uncultured Dehalococcoidales bacterium (assembly GCA_964644545.1). Lineage (GTDB taxonomy): Bacteria > Chloroflexota > Dehalococcoidia > Dehalococcoidales > Fen-1064 > CAZEBT01. The sequence goes on from CAZXWQ010000080.1 coordinate 1,773, forward strand.
TATGCCTCCTCTATGCTGGAACGCATGGTGAGCAGCATATTGGTGCCGGTATCACCATCCGGTACAGGAAAGACATTGAGGGCGTCAATGTCGGAGGCACTCTTCTCCAGCCAGAAGGTAGCGGCGACAAACATTTCCCTCAGTTCCTGCCCGGTGATGCAATCGACTTGCTTCATCTTAGACTATCCCTCCCCATTACTTACCAGGTACTGTTCAAGAATTTGCCAGGTTCTGGCGAGTAAAACCGACCTGTAGCAATGACGGTTGTTAATTTACCATTCAGCGTGATTCAGCCGTTCTTGTTAAGTTTTCCTTGCTGTGATAATATATTACCATAAGATACTGCAAGTTATCCGAATAGTCAAGGAGAAGAGATATTGAAGTGCGACTTATGTGGGAAAACCCCCCAATTTGGTCATAATGTTAGTCATTCCAAGCGCCACACCAAACGACGCTGGGCACCTAATATTCATCCGGTTACGATTATTATAGATGGCGAACGAAAACGGCTCAACCTCTGCACCAGATGCTTGCGCACACAGCATAAGTTAGCGGGAAAGCTACCAGCTATCTCAGGTTAGCCTGTATTTTTCTAATTGCTTCCGCCACAGTCTGTCCGGAAGCAAAAACCGCTGCTCCAGCGACCAATACCCTGGCTCCAGCCTGCGCCACCCTGGGGGCAATCTGAGCATTAATACCGCCATCCACCTCCAGCTCAGCGGCCAGGTCCATACCGTCCAGCATAATTCGGAAATGGGTGATTTTATCTATCGTTTCCTCAATGAAGGTCTGCCCACCGAAACCGGGATTGACTGTCAT
>CAZXWQ010000080.1:2691-7107 GCA_964644545.1 uncultured Dehalococcoidales bacterium
TTGGCACCAATGGTTATCTGAGGTACGAAATGGCCGTCCATAACGTCTATGTGAATGTAGTCAGCGCCTGCCCTGGTGGCTTCAGCGACCTGCTCCCCGAGGCGAGCAAAGTCGGCTGATAGAATGGAGGGGGCAAGCTTAACATGGGGGCTATTTTCCATCTCCGGAGTCCTTGGTTATTTTCCTGGCGGTAGCCAATTCTCAAATTCATTTACGGCAGCTTGATCTTTGCTATCGCCATGTTCCCTGAGTAACTGAAATATGCTCTTATCGCGACTTTTGAATAATCTCGTTTACATATCATCAAATTTTTCTGCGTTAATGCCGACCTGTCTTGTGCATTTGTCCATAATTGTTGGAAGTTTAACATTACACAGCTCAGCAACAATCGGAACAGCTTTTTTCCGCCGAACAGAGATAGAATGAATATCCTTGAGAGTTGGCTCTTCTTTCATAACTCTTATCAGAAGCAGTATCTGTTCAATTCTTTCAGACATAATCTACCTCGTTTATTGGTTATTTATCAACCTCACCTCCTTAGTCCCCCTCTCCATTCTTGGAGAGGGGGAAGAGGTTTTAGAGAGGGGGCTTTGCCCCCTCTCTAACTTACATTCCCCCTTCCCTTACTAAGGGAAGGGGGTCAGGGGGATGGGTTTTTAAATGAGCTTATTATTTTCCTGGCGGTAGCCAATGCTTGCTCCACCTGCTTTGGTGCAGTACCTCCAGTGCTATCCCTGGCGCCAAGGGATGACTCTACGGTAACTGAGTATATATCCTCAGCAAATAATGGTGAGAACCCCTGATATTCACTGAGGCTGAGTTCGCTGAAGGATTTATCCTTTTCTATGGCGTAAGCTACCAACCTGGCAACAATTTCGTGGGCATTGCGGAAGGACTCCCCCTTTTTGGCCAGATAATCGGCGAGGTCAGTGGCAAGAATGTAGCCCTGCTCAGCTGCTTGAGTGGTGTTTTCAGGTTTTAGTTTCAGGGTCTTCAGCATGCCGGTAAATACTTCGAGGCTGGACAGCAGGGTATCCACGGTGTCAAAGAGGCCCTCTTTATCTTCCTGCATATCCCTGTTGTAGGACAGGGGAAGGGCTTTCATGGTGGTCAGCAGAGCAATAAGCTTACCGTAGACCCGACCTGTCTTGCCGCGCACCAGCTCGGCGACATCGGGGTTTTTCTTTTGCGGCATAATGCTGCTGCCGGTGGCATAAGCCTCGTCAAGCTCAATGAAATTGAACTCGGTTGAGGACCAGAGGATAATCTCCTCGGCCAGTCGGGAAAGGTGCATCATGCAGAGGCTGGTAGCGGACTGGTATTCAATCACAAAGTCTCTATCGGAGACGGCGTCAATACTGTTCTGGCTTATCTGGCCGAAGCCAAGCTCCTGGGCGAGGAACTTGCGGTCAATATTATAGGCAACGCCAGCCATGGCACCGCTACCCAGGGGCATGACATCAGTACGTTTGAGGCAGTCGTTAAAACGGGCGACATCCCGCTGGAGCATCTCGAAGTAGGCGAGGAGGTGGTGAGCCAGCAGCACTGGCTGAGCATGTTGCAGGTGGGTGTATCCGGGGATAACCACACCCTTATTGGCTTCAGCGAGGCTGATGAGAGCCTGCTGTAGTTCTCCAAGCCTGGCCAGAGTCCTGATGATGGCATCTTTAGTGAAGAGGCGCAGGTCGAGAGCTACCTGGTCGTTTCTGGAGCGGGCGGTATGGAGTTTGCCGCCTACCTCGCCCACTTTCTCAATGAGCCTGGCTTCAATATTCATATGGAGGTCTTCGAGTTCTGGCTTGAACTGAAATTTGCCCTGCTCTATTTCCTCCATTATGGAGGTTAGCCCGTTGATAATAGTCTCAGCGTCTTTCTGCGAGATTATGCCCTGCCTGCCCAGCATTTTGGCGTGGGCAATTGAGCCGGCAATGTCATAGGGATAGAGAAGCCAGTCAAAGTGGACGGAGGCGGTAAATGTCTCTGCCGTCTTATCTATTTGCTTCTGGAAACGGCGGCGAATATGGCTCATACTAGGCTTCTCCTAACCTTTTAAGCTCTTCATCAAGCCGGTCTACTGCTTCCTCTTTGTAGATAATGCCCTCCTCGAATAACCTGTCAATCTGATTATCATTATAACCCAGAACGCGGGAAAGGACATCCCGGCAATGCTCGCCGATAAGGGGGGCATGTCCGGTTACTCTCCCCGGGGTCTCTGACATCTTGAAAGGGCTTCCGTAGGTTTCAATTTCACCGGCGAACGGCTGTTTCATTTTTACCAGCATCTCCCTGTCCCGGATATAGGGCGCATTTGAGACTTCCTCGAACCCTCTGATTTTCATAGCTGGTACGCCGGCACCTCTGAGCAGGTCTTCCACTTCCTGTACGTAGTCGAACTTATTGACCCATTCTTCAAGTATTTGGTGTATGAAGGCGGAACTTTCAATGGTCATTCGGATGCTGAGGTCGTTTGTTCTCGGGTCGGTAAGCAGCCACTCATAGCTCTTACCCATTACCCTGACCAGCTTCTCCCAGAGGGCGTTACTGAGGGCGGCGATAGCCACAGAGCCATCCGTCCCCTTCATTAGCCCATATGGGGCGTAACCGGAAGCCCATCTGGAATGGTGGTAGGCCGGTATGGTGCGTCCGCTGAACAGGTATCCCGGTGGAGTATTCTCGTGAGAATGAAACAGGCAATCTGTCATTGAGATATCAACATTCTGGCCAATGCCGGTCTTCCCCCGGTAATAGAGGGCTGCCAGGATTGCCGTGGTGGCATGCATGGCGGCGTTGGAGTCTCCAATGGCTAACGGTGCCGGTGCAGGAGGGTCGGTCTGACCGCACCAGGCACTGGCTGCCTGGGCAATCAGGTCAAAACCGGGTTCATTGGCATAAGCCCCGGAATGCCCGAAGCAGGAGATGGTGCAGTAGATAATGCCGGGATTAATGTTGCTTACATCCTCATAAGCAAGGCCGAGGTCTCTCATTGCACCGGGAGTCATGTTTGAGAGCATTACATCCGACTTTTTAATAAGCTCTCTGAGAATGTCCAGGCCCTTCTCATTTTTCAGGTCTATGGACAGGCTTCTCTTACCCCGGTTGAGGAATACAGAGTAGCTGCTCTGTTTCACTCCATTCCGCTCTATGATGAGATAGTAGTTTCTTTCCAGGGCTCCTGTTTTATAGGGCTCAACCTTAATAACATCGGCACCCAGGTCGGCGAATTGTCTCCCGGCGAAGGGACCGGCATAGACCCAGCCAAGATCTAGGACTCTCAACCCTTCCAGCGCATGACTTTTACTTTCATCCATTACTTAGTCCTTTCTACAACCGCGGATAGGTTTTACATGTAGACTAATTCTGACCCTCTTCCGGTTGTTGCGGTGGCGGAATACTGAGCGGTCCCTCGGCTTCACCGATTAGCTGCACCTGAGCCTGGGTTCGTACCGGCAGGCCCCACAGGTGAATGAAGCCGGCGGCGGCACTCTGGTCAAACTCGTCGCCCTTATCATAAGTGGCGAGACTAAGGGTGTAAAGGGACTTGGGTGATTTGCGCCCGACCACGGTGCTGGTCCCTTTGAATAGCTTGAGCCTCACTGTCCCGGTCACGTATCGCTGTGAGCTGAGTACGTAAGCGGCTAAATCCCGGTTCAGTGAGCTGAACCACAAGCCGTTGTAGATAAGGTCGGCGCACTCCGTAGCTACCTTGTGCTTAAAGCGAAGCTGGTCTTTGGACAGGGTCATTGCCTCCAGGGCCTGGTGTGCCTGTATGAGGACGACGGCTGCCGGCGCTTCGTAAATCTCGCGCGACTTTATCCCGACCAGCCGGTTCTCGACGTGGTCAATCCTGCCCACTCCGTGCTTGCCGGCCTGTTCGTTCAGTTTCCGAATCAGGCTGACGCCATCCATTTCCTGCCCGTCAATAGTAACTGGAATGCCTTTATCGAAGGCAATTTCAACGTAATCCGGCTTATTGGGGGCGTGGCTGGGTGACTTTGTCCAGGTATAGACCTCCTCAGGCGGTTCGGTCCAGGGGTCTTCCAGAGCTCCACACTCGATGCTCTTCCCCCAGAGGTTTTCGTCGATGGAAAAGGGGCTGTCAACCGTGATGGGGATGGGGATATTGTATCGTTGTGCATAGTTGATGGTTTCTTCCCGAGTCATTCCCCATTCGCGGGCGGGGGCAATAATTTTCAGACTGGGAGCCAGGGCATTGATGCCCACTTCGAATCTCACCTGGTCGTTCCCCTTGCCGGTGCAGCCGTGGGCTACTGTGCTGGCCCCCTCGGCTACCGCGGTATCTACCATTAGTTTGGCCATGAGAGGTCGGGATAGGGCTGTAGCCAGCGGGTACTGTCCCTCATAGAGTGCGTTTGCCTGTAAGGCGGGGAAAATGAAATACTTAACAAATAGCTCTTT
>CAZXWQ010000081.1:0-2111 GCA_964644545.1 uncultured Dehalococcoidales bacterium
AATCCAGCCCAAAGGGAAGCAGTAGAGACAATTAGCGGGCCGGTGCTGATACTGGCCGGGCCGGGCAGTGGCAAGACCAGGGTCATCACCCATCGGGTGGCTTACCTCATTACCGTTTGCGGCGTAAAACCACGCCGTATTATAGCGGTCACCTTCACCAACAAAGCCGCCAGGGAGATGAAGGAGAGGCTTCTCCATCTGGTCAGTAGCTCAGTTGGAGACCTAACCCTGGGAACCTTCCATGCCATTTGTGCCCGCATCCTGCGCCGCGATGGTAGAGCTATTGACACCGACCCCCGATTTGTAATCTACGATGCCGATGACCAGATAAGCCTGATAAAGCGTGGCATGCAGGAAGTGGGACTTGACCCCAAGCAGTACGCTCCCCAGGCAATCGCCTCAACCATCTCAGCCGCCAAGAGTCGATTGCTGACCCCGGGCGACTATGTCCAGCGAAGCCGAAGCTACTTTGAAGAGATAGTGGCCCGTACCTACGAACGCTATCAGCAGCTACTGAAGGAGAGCAATGCCCTTGATTTTGATGACTTGCTGATGACCACGGTGCAGCTGTTCCGGAAGAGTCCGGAGGTTCTGTCCCGTTACCAGTCAAGATACCAGCATGTCCTGGTAGACGAGTTCCAGGATACCAATTTAGTTCAGTACGAACTCATCAAGCAAATAGCCGGTAAGTACCGCAATATCTGCGTTGTTGGCGACCCCGACCAGTCAATCTACTCCTGGCGCTCAGCCGACCTGCGTAACATCCTTAGCTTCGAGAAGGACTACCCCGATACCAAGCTGGTGCTGCTGGAGCAAAACTACCGGTCAACGAAGACAATTCTGGAAATAGCATCCAGTGTAATATCAGCCAATCAGCAACGCAAACCTATGAGCCTCTGGACAAACAACGAGGCTGGCGAACGCACTACGGTTGTTGAGACGTACACCGAGCAGGAAGAGGCACAGTTCGTCATCAGTGAAATAGAGCGCCTGGTAGGTCAGGGAGAGACTACACCGGGCGACTGTGCAATAATGTACCGGACTAATGCCCAGTCCCGGGTGATTGAGGAAGCATTCGTTCGCTACGGGACACCCTACAAGCTGGTAGCCGGTACTCGCTTCTACGAGAGACGCGAAGTCAAGGACGTTATTGCCTATTTCAGGGTAATTCATAACCCCAGCGATAGCGTTAGCCTGATGCGAATAATAAATCTCCCCGCACGGGGCATCGGGCAGCAAACCCTCGCCCGGCTGTCCGACTGGTCAAAATCGATGGGTGTTTCCCAGTACGAGTCATTGCGATTACTGGCCAGGGCAAAGAATAGCGATGCCGCACCCCAGCACCCCTTCGACCGCCGCGCCACTCAGGCACTGACGGGCTTCTTAAATCTGATAGAAGGGTGTATTGCCCGGAGTCGGAAGCTCAACCTGGTCGAATTATTTGACCTTATTGTGGAAAGCTCCGGTTATCAGCGATATATACTCGGTACCATAGATGGAGAGGAGCGCTGGGACAATATCCTGGAGCTTCGTACTGTTGCCCAGCAGTATCGTGATTTGAAGCCAGCACAGGGGTTAACCGCCTTTCTCGAAGGGGTAGCCCTTGTATCAGACGTGGATGGACTTGATGAAAGCATCGACGCCGTGACCCTGATTACGCTGCACCAGGCTAAGGGGCTGGAGTTCCCGGTGGTATTCATTGTAGGTATGGAAGACAGGCTCCTGCCTCACATAAGGTCGTTTGACGACCCGGAGCAGATGGAAGAGGAAAGGCGACTCTGCTACGTGGGCATTACCAGGGCCAAGCGGAGGGTATACCTGGTACATGCCTTTCGTCGCAGCCTGATGGGGAGCAGCACAGTAAATAAACCGTCGCGCTTCCTGGAAGATATACCCCGTCACCTTATCTCGAATCCCGGCTGGTGGCAGGGCGAAGACAAACAGGTGGCTGAGGCAGTCTACTCTTGGAACAGACCGGACGCTCCCGGTCTTGATACCCTCGAATTAAAGGACGGTGACCATGTCTACCATCCCCAGTTTGGTGATGGGGTAGTGGTAAGCCGCAAGGAAATAAGGGATGACAGCGAGGTGGTGGTCGCCTTTAATGAGGC
>CAZXWQ010000081.1:2211-7067 GCA_964644545.1 uncultured Dehalococcoidales bacterium
TAAGCCGCAAGGAAATAAGGGATGACAGCGAGGTGGTGGTCGCCTTTAATGAGGCAGGAATAAAAAAACTATCGCTGAACTTTGCTCGGCTTAAGAAAATAGAATAATATTATAACTGGTAAAAACTATTGACAGTTTACACGGAAGCGTGTAGAATGAATTATTATGCAAATCAAAGTATTAGACCAGGAAGTAGTAGCTCAGATTGCTGCCGGCGAGGTGGTGGAGAGGCCAGCCTCGGTGGTCAAGGAGCTGGTGGAAAATTCGCTGGATGCTGGCTCGACCCAGATTTCGGTCGAGGTGAGGGGCGGGGGAGTAAGCCTGATACGGGTAACCGACAACGGATGTGGTATTCCTTCTGAAGAGGTAGAACTCGCCTTTAGCCGCTACGCCACCAGTAAAGTAAGCAATATCGAGGATTTGGGGTCTATTGCCAGCCTCGGTTTTCGTGGCGAGGCGCTACCCAGTATTGCCACTGTGGCTCAGGTTGACATACTCACCTGCGCTACCGGCAAATCAGTCGGTGATTATCTCAGCCTGCGGGAGGGTATCGTCGCCAACCGAGGGAATCAGGGACGGTCCCAGGGGACTACAGTTACTGTGCGAAGCCTGTTCCGCAGGGTACCAGCCAGGCTAAAATTCCTCAAGTCGCCGGCTACTGAAAATAGCCACATTGCCCAGGTAGTAACCGAGTACGCCCTTGCCTTCCCTGAAGTCAAATTTACCCTGATAATTGACGGTCGGGCAGCTTTGAGAACTCCGGGCAGCGGTCGGTTGCTCGATGTCGTGATTGAGGTCTATGGTCTGGAAGTAGCCCGGAATATGGTGGAGCTTGGAAACAACGATAGCGGCTGGGATAGCGGTAAAGCCAGCTCGTCACCCCTGATAAACGGGATGATAAGCGCACCGACCATAAGCCGTTCTAATCGAGATTACCTGAACTTCTTCGTCAATCGCCGTTGGATAAGCAATCGACTTCTCTCCTGGGCGGTTGAGGATGCCTATCACGGACTGCTCATGCAGGGGAGACACCCGGTAGCTATTATCAACATATCAGTACCAACCAGTGAAGTGGATGTTAACATGCACCCCACCAAGGCTGAGGTCAAATTCCAGAATAAGCTAGCCATTTTTAGTGCTGTCCAGAAAGAAGTCCGGGGAACATTGGTCAGGCTGGCGCCAGTACCCAAGATTGAAGCGGTGGCTACTACCTACAGCGCACCGCCAGGACAAGGTCTGGAGCTACGGTCATTCTGGGAAAAAGACGACAGTCCAGCCGGTCAGCCGTCAGTAGCTCATCAAACTACGATGGTTCCCCTGCCCGCCCTGCGGATACTGGGGACTCTATCTGCCAGCTATATTGTTGCCGAAGGTCCTGATGGGTTATATCTTATTGACCAGCACGCCGCCCATGAGCGCATCCTTTACGAAAAGATAAGGGACCAGCGGGCACAACAGGAAATAGAAGCCCAGAGGTTGCTTGAGCCGGTGCCATTTGAGGTTAATCCCGGACAGGATGAAATTCTGAAATCCAGCTACCAGGAACTGGCCAAATTCGGTTTCTCTATTGAGCCTTTTGGTGATAGGACCTACCTGGTCCGGGCGGTGCCGGCCCTGCTCCATAAGAAAGACTGGGCAGGAATGGTAAGGGAACTGCTGGATGACTCAGCGGACGGTAACAGGGGTGACTGGATGGAGAAGATAGCCGTTACCCTCGCCTGCCACAGTGCCGTCAGAGCCGGCCAGGTGTTGACTGACGATGAAATGCGTGAACTGGTAAGGCAGCTGGAACAGGCAAGTATGCCCCGAACCTGCCCGCACGGTCGGCCGACAGTAATTCACCTCAGCTCACATCAGCTGGAGAGGGAGTTCGGTAGAAGTTAAGATTTTCGAGTACTGACCCCATCAGAGAACGCAGGGTATTCTAAAGGCGGGGTTGCAGAACGCCCTTGCTAAGAGTAGCTTTCTTAACCAGTTACAGCTATACTCGTACGACCAGCAGTTTATGTCTCAGTTTCAGTTACGGGAAGTAAAAGTGGTATCATATCACAACCCGTTTCCTGGAGCAGGGCTAAGGAAGCACTGATAGATTGAGACTTAAATCCATAATATCCCTTGGCTGGGTGAATCGGGATGGCAAGCTGATTATCGCTACCAGAGGAGTCTGCACTTTCGCCTACAGCTCTATCGCCGTCCTGCTAGCCCTCTACCTGGACAAGCTGGGGTTCAGTCTGGTGCAGATAGGGGCATTTCTCAGTGTCGGGGTTGCCGGCTCTGCCTTCTTTGCCTTTCTCGTCAGCCTGATTGCCGAAAAGGCAGGACGCCGACGCCTGCTGGTTACGTTTACTTTGATGTCGGCGGCGGCGGGACTGGCGCTGGTCTTCTTTGATGAGTTTCTACCACTGATGTTCTTCGCCTTCCTGGGAAGCATAACGGGACGAGGGGCGGTAGGGCCCACCCAGCCACTGGAGCAGGCGAGCCTCCCGGATACAGCACCACCGGAAAAGCGGACCGACCTTTTCGCGGCCTATCGCATAGTTGCTGTGGGCAGTACTGCCCTGGGAGCCTTAGCTGCCGGACTCCCCACCATCTGCCAGAATGCATTTGGTATGAGCGAGATTCATGCTTATAAGGCAATGTTTGTTGGTTTTACACTCTTTCTTCTCGTGGCGGCACTGCTTTACAGCTTGCTTTCCTCAGCCGTGGAGGTTAGCGGTAGCGAGCAGCGCTGGGTCAATCCCTTACGACTTCCCTCACGACGACTTATCTTCAAGTTAACCGGCCTGTTCAGCCTCGACCACTTTGCCGGATCTCTGGTCCTGCAGAGTCTGGCAGCCTACTGGTTCTACACCAGGTTTGGTCTGGAGTTAGAATCGCTGGGCCTTGTCTTCTTCTTTGCTCACCTTCTATCAGCCATATCTTTATGGTTAGCTGCAAAATTGGCCAATCGCATCGGACTCATCAACACCATGGTGTTCACACACATCCCCGCCAGCCTCTTCCTCATTGCAGCCGCCTTCTCCCCGGTAGCCTGGATGGCAATCCTGTTCTGGCAGCTACGCGCTTTTTTGAGCATGATGGACGTGCCAACGCGGGACGCCTATACGATGTCTATAGTGCAACCCAACGAGAGAGTGGCCATGGCTAGCATTCATATTGTTGGCCGCAGTATCTCCGGAACAGTTGGTCCCTCGGCAGCGACAGCCCTGTGGCAGGCAGTCTCGGCGAGTGTACCCCTAATTGGCTGCGGCGTACTGAAGATTGTGTATGACCTTTCCCTGTACTTCATGTTCCGCAATGTAAAACCTCCGCAGGAGGCACAGAAGACCGAAGACCGCGACGTTTTGCAATAAAGGAGTTTGGTTGAGGCTGGTTATTTATCCCGATAAATCCCTGGTGAATGGTCAGCCGATTTCATAGCCGGCTCTGGCTAGTATCTTCCTGACTGATATACAGGCTGGTGAACCTTCCGGCAGGTCTAGCAGTGATTTCCCTTTGAGGTTGTTTTCCTTGACATTAGCATCATAGTCGATTTTGCCCAGGCAGAGCTCACCGGTACGCTTCAGGTACCGCTCCGGAGCATCATCAAACTCGTAATTACCCACCAGATAAAGGTGCTCATACCTGATACCTACTTCTCCGGTAATCCTCTTCACTCTCTCTACATGCTTGATGGACTTCACTGAAGGGTCTAGTATCAAGAACAGGTCATTGATACTGGGGACTACCCTTCTATTAAGATGCTCCAGTCCGGCCGGTGAGTCCACCACGATATTGGTGTAGTTCTCACCAATGGAAGGAATAATGAACTCAAAGAGGAAATTTGCCGACCGGTAATCGCCCTCGGTCCACCGTGGCCCCAAGGAGATTAAATCAAACTTCCCGGAATGGTACTGGGTATACCACTGAAGTAGTAGCGGTATTTTAACTGTCGGTGGGCCACCACCCAGTTCCATAAAGGCGTCCTCTTCTTCAATGTCACTGGTTATATCAGAAAGAGTCTTTACCGGCACCACCCTGCCGATATCAGTTTCAATCTTTGCTGCCTCCAAATCTACCCCGAGCATGCTTGCCAGGCTCTGGTCGGGGTCGATGTCAAGCAGCAACAGGGGCGATTTTAGATACCGACTGACCAGAGCGGCGAAGGTAGATTTGCCGGTGCCGCCTCTTCCTGTGGAGACGATTATCCTGCCCGCCTTCTCGGTAGAAGTGGTTATCCGGGCAATTCTGGTTGCCGCAGCGATTATTCTGGCGCCGTATTCTTCATTTACCATACGGCACTACATCCCCTTTCTTACTGGAGTATCCAGTTCTTGAAAGTTCCAAATCTCTAAAACCTCAGCCTTTCAATCCTTTCAATCAGGTCGTCTGTTCTCTGCTTCAAGTCAGCGACCGTTGTTTGCAACTCACCTCTTGTCACCAGGACGATATCTACAATGGCGCCCTGCGGGCACACTTCACGGCATATCCGGCAGGGGACACATTTATTCTGCTCAATCTCGGCCTGTTCCCAGACGATACGGATTGCCTGACGGGGACAACTCTCAACACAGAAACCACAACCGAGGCAGAGGTCTTTTCTTACCTTTAACATTTTACTAACACACAGTTAAAAATAGGGTAACAATTCGAGCCTGATCAGGCATGAATTGTTTCTAGAGTTATGTCAATTTATTTCTGATATTCATAGCTGTGGGCGACGGCGTAGTGTTTCCTCCATGTCCAGAGGGGTGACTTCAGGTCGATACGCCTCGTATACCGTGACCACACCCCTGAGCCTGGAGAACTCATGGCGTATGGTGGCGATTTCTTCAGGTGGCAGAGGCTTAACGGCACAGGGGCGCAGGGGCGTATTG
>CAZXWQ010000082.1:0-3732 GCA_964644545.1 uncultured Dehalococcoidales bacterium
TGTCCAGGGGGGATTGCTTATGGTTCTGGAGAAGACCTGCCATTCCTCATCATTTGCCACGGCGATGGCCACCCACATGTTCTTGCCCCGGCACCGATAGCAGCCGTGGGGTGCCATGAAAGGGTGACGATTTCCCAACCGCTGTGGCTTTCTCTTGTTCATTGAGTAGTCCATAAATACCTCTCCCAGGAGGCAGGTACCTGTCTCGATTTGGGCCAGGTCGATGTATTGTCCTTTGCCTGTGCGGTGCCGGTGCCACAGGGCAAGCATAACAGCACCCGCAGCGTTTACGGAGGCCACAGGGTCGGGGTAAGTGGATTGCGTTCGATATGGCCCTGTATCAGGGTAGCCCAGCACACTTGAAAAACCTGCATGTTGTTCCAGCGTTGTGCCATAGGCTGGATAGTCTCGATAGGGCCCGTTCATGCCGTAACCCGGCATTGAAATCATGATAATGCGCCGGTTGACCTGCTTTAGAACCGGGTAGTCGAGCCCGAAGTTCTGCATCACTCTGGGGGTGTAGTTATCAAGTACCACGTCACTTATCTTTACCAACTGCTTGAATATGTCCCTGCCCCGGGGGTTACCCAGGTCAAGGGTGATGCCGAGCTTGTTGCGATTGAAATCGTTATATAACCCCATGCGGTTCCAGGGTTGCTCTCCGGGGTCACCGTCTGCATAATACGGAAAGCGCTGCCCTGCTTCCCGCATTTGTTTCATCTGGTCTAGAGTCGCTTTGTTAATTCCCCGAGCGAATGGTGCCTCAATCAAGATAACCTCAGCCCCCATGTCCGCAAGCATCCTCACTGCCAGTGGACCTGACCAGACACGACTCAGGTCAAGTATCCTCACCCCTCCTAAAACGCCATTCTTGGAGATTTTGACTACCTCCTTCTGCTACGGAAGCACAGCTTTGTGCTCAGATAACTCCCGTTTCCCTCAGCACCACCAGGTCCTGTTTACTGTAATCCAGACGCCGACAATATATCTCCTCGTTATGCTCGCCCAGTAATGGCGCACGCCCCACCTGCCAGGGAGTCTCCGACATCTTGAAAGGCGCACCGGGATAGGTGAGTTTTCCTGTCTCAGGGTGGTCTACCTCAATCCAGAATCCCCTTGCCTGGTAGTGCGGGTCGTTAAGTAGCTCCTCGGGACCAGATACCGGTGCGCAGGGCACCCTCCACTCAGAACAGGTATGGAATAGCTCGTCTTTGGTTCGCTCTTTTAGCCAGGGAAGTATGAGATTATCAAAGGCATCGGCATTAGCAATTCGGTCCTGCACAGTCTGGAATCTGGGGTCTTCTATCAGCTCAGGCATCCCTATTAAGGAATATAGCAGCTCTTGCTGGGGCCGACTGGAGGCGCTCACGGCGATATAACCATCCTTACATGGGTAGATTGTTATCGGGTGGTCACTCTCATAACGATTGCCGGTGCGCTCTTTAATCTCTCCACCATATGTATAGCGAGTAATAGTAAACTGGTGAAAGCCCGCCATACATTCCAAATTGGATATGTCTACCCACTGCCCCAGACCAGTATCCTCTCTGCAGTATAGTGCCATCATCGTTCCCAAAAACCCATGTAATCCACCCTGATACTCAGGCTGCGGCCCAGGCCCCTGCAAAGGTTCGCGGTCTGGCTCACCATTAATGTACAGGTGGCCGCTCAGCGCATAATTAACTATGGAGGTTGCCTTATAGTCTCGATATGGGCCGCTCTGTCCGAAGCTGGAGATGGACGTCATCACCAGTCCAGGATTAATTCTCTCCAGAGTCCCGTAGTCCAAGCCAAGACCTGGCATCACCCGTGGCTCAAAGTTCTCTACCAGTACATCAGTACTCTTAATCAGTTCCTTTAAGAGCTTGAGCCCGGTCGGTCTTTCAAAATCCAGGGTAATGCTTTTCTTGCTGGTGTTGAGGTAAAGAAATAGAGCGCTTCCCTCCGGGTGCGGCCTGTCCTCGAAGAATGGCCCCATCCTCCTGGCGCTATCTCCCTCCCCAGGTTTTTCCACCTTGATGACCTCAGCCCCAAAAGCAGCCAGCATTTTAGTGCAGTAGGGTCCTGAGATGTAATCGCTCAAATCGAGTACCTTTACACCTTCGAGAGCTTGCTCTACCACTCCTGTACTCCTTCGTTGTTAGTACGTATTATCCTGACTCTACCTTATAACCTAGTGGCTATGTTAAACCCCACCTCTCCGACTGTCAAGAAATCAAATGCCTTCTCCACTTTATTCTAGCGGTGAGTTACTATGTAAGAAGCAATCTCCACGCACTCAATCCGGCGTGAGCTATTGACAAAAGGCCTTCGGGTACTTAAAGTGTCCATTGTACCAATTATAGATAAATTGATGATTGTACATAAATACATTCGGGGTAAGCCCTTCAGCCCGTGAAACTGTACTAAGGAAAGGAGAGAACATGTTTTCGAGAGAGGAACTCAAGGCGAAGGTCTGCCAGGAGATAGACCGGAGGAGTGAAGAGATTATAGAGGTGGCACAGGCCATTCTGGAGACCCCCGAGACAGGTTTTCGAGAGGTGAAAACCTCTCGCCTGGTAGCCCGGAAGTTTGCTGAACTGGAGATACCGTACCGGGACGGTCTGGCCATCACCGGTGTCAAGGGACTGTTGCAGGGAGACACTGATGGGCCAACGGTAGCCGTTATGGGAGAGCTAGACTCGCTTATAGTCCCCGACCACCCAAAAGCCGACCCCGAAACAGGCGCAGCTCACGCCTGTGGTCACCATGCTCAGATAGGGATGCTCATCGGTGTGGCCGTGGGGCTCACCGGGGCCGGGGTTTTACCATCCTTTGAGGGAAGGGTTGCCCTTATAGCCGTGCCCGCTGAGGAGTACATTGAAATTGAGTTTCGAGAGAGCCTGCGCAAGACAGGTAAAATCTCCTTTCTGGGCGGAAAGCCCGAACTGATAAAGCTGGGGGAGTTCGATGACATTGACATGGCAATGATGACCCACACCGCCACTATGAAGAAAGGGAGGAAACTCAGTCTCGGAGGGACAAGTAACGGGACTGTGGCCAAGCAGATCCAGTTCATTGGGCAAGGCGCCCACGCTGGAGGAGCGCCCCATCGCGGAATAAACGCTCTCAATGCCGCTATGATTGCCCTCTCCGCCATTAACACACAGCGAGAGACCTTCAAGGATGCTGACACTATAAGGGTGCACCCCATTATCACCAGGGGAGGAGAAGCGGTAAATATTGTCCCTGCCGACGTACGTATGGAGACCTTTGTGCGAGGCAAGACCCTGGAGGCTATCAAGGACGCCAATGAAAAGGTGGACCGTGCCCTTCGAGCTGGGGCGTTAGCTGTAGGAGGCAGCGTTCGAATAACTACCCTGCCCGGTTATCTCCCTATGGCAAACGACCCCAATCTGCAGCAGGTGTATAAGTCAAACGCTATCTCCGTTGCAGGAAAGGGAAAGGTAGTCCCGGGAGGCCGCCATGGCACTGGTTCCACCGATATGGGCGATGTGAGCCACATCATGCCTGCCATTCACCCCTTTGCCGGTGGCGCTGCGGGCATCAGCCACGGCAATGACTACCTCATCGAAGACTATCAGCTTGCCGTTATCAACCCAGCCAAGGCTATGGCCATGACGGTGGTCGACCTGCTCGCTGATGGTGCCGCCAAGGCAAAAGAGGTGCTTGCCAGGAGTAAGCCCCCCATGACCAAGCAGGAGTATCTCGCTTCGATGGAGGAATTGCTAA
>CAZXWQ010000082.1:3832-6806 GCA_964644545.1 uncultured Dehalococcoidales bacterium
AGTAAGCCCCCCATGACCAAGCAGGAGTATCTCGCTTCGATGGAGGAATTGCTAAAGGAAGAGGTATACGAGAGTTAGGGTTAGAATACTTCCCTTTCTTACCACGGAACATTGACACTTTAAAACTGATGCTTTACTATTGCACTCTATAAACATGACTACTAAAAGAGAAACCAGACGTAGTGCTGACACCAGAAGAAACGCAGTACCAGCAATCGCAGGATGGCTGGCAGACCGACCGCTACTTGCCGAGCTGAGTCTGGTAGCACTAACAGTCGTATTCGGTCTCCAGGTACTAAGAGCACTGGTGCCCGGCCTGACGTGGACGCTGGGTGACCCGGAAAACGTTAGCGCAGTACTGACCGGAGCTGTCGCCTTTCTCGTCTTCCTGCCTGCCTTCCTGGCCGGCGGCCTGCACCGACTGCTCGGTGACCGCTGGTCGTTAGTTATCACTGCCGGCGGCCTGGGGTTAATAAGGCTGTTAATGCAGGTCTGGCAGGGTAACCCACAAGCCATTCTTTTTCTGGCGATGGCAGGCACAGTACTATTTGTCCTTTTCCTGCCAATATGCCTGGACAAAGTACGCCTTCGTGGCAGCGCGGCGATTGGGCGCTTCGCCCTTGGGTTTTTAGTCGGGTTCGCACTGGATACGACGATACACGGCGCTTTCTCTACCTGTGATACAGTCTGGCAGGCAGGATTGGCGCCTCTGGTGCTGACAATACTGCTGGTTTTGGCTCAATTGTTGTTAATCGTTGCCCGGACACTTATCACAGACTTCGATAGCCCGGCCACTGGTGGTAGCTTCGGTAGAAAATCACTTGCCTGGCTGGCTATCGGGCCTTTCCTTTTTCTCCAGCTAGTAGTTTTTCAGAACGTAGCCCGATTGGCAGCACTGACTGACTGGTCATTACCGCTTGCATTCGGCTGGACACTGCTGGCACAGCTAGCTGGTATATCCACCGCGGTGTGGCTTCTGCGCAGGGAAAATCATACCATATGGCCACTGGCGCTTATCTCCGGGGTAGCCCTAATAGCAGTCTCAGTTTTTTCACACCCGCAGGAGGCCTGGCTGGCTGCCCTGACAACACTCGTTGGTCAAGTATCTCTAACGCTACTGATAGTGCTGGTGCTGGTTGGTATCAGTGAGCGTGCCGGTAATGCCGGGTCTTCTCGAGTTACCGCAGGTCACGGCACAGGCATGATATTACTGCTAGTATTTCTTCTCGGCTACTATGCCGGTTACCAGATGAGCTTTCCTTTTAGCAATACTATTCTGGAACTCGTAGCTTCGGTAGCAGTAGCCGTCTGCGCTCTAGCCCCGTGCATAGCCCTGAAGCAGGGAATACAAATGAACCGAAAGGTGTGGCTGGTGCCCGCATTATCACTTGTTTTCCTAATCCTACCCCTGGCTGGCATCCTCACCTGGTCGGCACCAGAGGCTACCGCCAGTGACGGCTTTCCGGTCCGGGTGATGACCTATAATTTGCATAACGGCTTCAACACGGACGGGGATTTGGATATGGAAGCCCTGGCCCGGGTTATTGAGGACAACCGACCGGACATTATTACCCTGCAAGAAGTATCCCGAGGGTGGCTGGTAAGTGGTCGACTCGATATGCTAACGTGGCTCTCCCAGCGACTGGACATGCCGTATGTTTCCGGACCAACAGCAGACCCGTTCTGGGGGAACGCCATACTTAGTCGCTACCCGATAGTAGAATACAGCAACCATGACCTGCCTCCGCGCGACCTGTTCTTGCTGCGTGGCTTTACTGCGGTAACAGTTGACCTGGGCGGTGGGGATACCTTACAGGTCATTGCAACTCACTTCCACCATGTCAATGAGGACTCGGCTATTCGCCAGCTCCAGTCACCCGTTATTGTTGATTTCTGGGGCGGTACCAGTCGCACCGTGGTCCTGGGGGACCTGAATGCCGAGCCCGGTACTCCTGAAATGCTAATGTTGCAACAGGCTGAACTAATAGATACGCTGGCAGGAATAGAGCCTGCATCAGTCTACACTTTCCACTCCGACAACCCCTATCAGCGTATTGATTATATATGGATATCGCCGGACTTAACGGCACGCGATGCTCACGTGCCTTCGAGCAATGCCTCCGACCATCTCCCCATAGTGGTCGTTATTGATGATTAGTTAATGTCAAAGCAAGCTTCTTATTCCTGTTGGCTCAACTTCTGCACCGCCCGTCTATAGAGCTCCAGTGGAACGGCTGCCTCTAATACCGCTCGGTCACCGAATATTACCGTTGGTACACCAATAATGTTACCGTCCGTCACAGCTTCCTCATACTCAGCAAGCACCCTGCTTCTGGGTAAGTCACCTTCAAGGTCGGAGATGAATTTCGGTACATCGAGCTGGGCCTCTTCCGCCAGGGAGATTAATACCCCGCGGTCGGAAATATCTTTACAATCGGAGAAGTAGGCCTTCATTAGTGCCATATGGTAGCATTCAAAAGCCTCCCTTCCCTGCGCTTGAGCACATTTAGCAGCTTCGTGGGCTGGTATACTGGAACCAGGCAAAGCCCTGTCCTCAGGCCAGGGCTTGATGTTAAGGCTTCCCTCTTCCTCCCCTGCCCTGGTGCGACCTTGATTTATGCGGGTAACAGGATATTTCGGTCTCCAGCCGTAGGGGTCTAGAGGAAAACTTTTCCAGTCGATTTTAATCCTTTCCCCGTACTCCTCTTTTAGTCTTAATAACCGCGACGAGGCTACGTAGCACCACGGGCAGATATAATCGAAGTATATAACTATATTCAGGGACCGACTCATTTCTTGCCTTTCACGAAGCTCTAAAATGATAGCCACATGTAATGCGACTGTCAAGACCTCACTCATTAACCACATGGGCCTTAATCCGTGAGTCCAGATTCAAAAAACTCACCTTGCTGGTGCTGGCATGGGATTCACTGATTTTCATGTCATTGCGTCCTTCCCTTTGGGAAGGATTCCA
>CAZXWQ010000083.1:0-4175 GCA_964644545.1 uncultured Dehalococcoidales bacterium
CCCGCATTGCCGCCCTGTGTGGCGCCCGGAGCGTTGTCTTCCACCCCGCCTTTTACCTTGGTGACCCCCCGCAAAAGACCTACCAAATGGTAAAAAAACACCTTGGGGAAGTAATCGACCAGCTCAAACAGGAAGGCAACCAGCTATGGATTAGACCTGAGCTTATGGGCAAGCCCAGTCAGTTCGGAAACCTGGAAGAAATACTTGAGCTGTCCTCTGAGTTGGACGGCGTTGCTCCCTGCATAGACTTCGCCCACTGCCATGCCAGAACCGGAGAGTTCAACTCTTACCAGGAATTCGCTTCTATCCTGGCGCAAATCGAAAATCGATTGGGCAGGGCCGCCCTCGACGATATGCATATCCACGTATCCGGGATTGCCTATGGCAAGAAAGGCGAACTGAAACACCTCAAGCTTGATGAATCTGACTTCCAGTACGTTGCGCTTCTCACAGCACTGAAAGAATACGAAGTCAAGGGTCTCCTGGTCTGCGAAAGCCCTCGTGCTTACATGGAGGAGGATGCCCTGCTTCTGCAAACTACCTATAATAATCTGCGGAAAGCCTCCTGACCTCCGTTGTCAGCCGTCCAAAGCCTGTCCCTTCCGGGATAAGAAAAAGGTACCAGCCAAAGTGAAACAATTGTTTCTCAATTCCGACCTTTCCCGACCTTTCCTGATAACTGCTAATCTGGTATAATAAATTATACCTGGATTTTAATAAGGTTATTGAGGCAAGTGATGAAACCAAGGTGGAAGCGTATTAGCCTGCTATATATATTTATTATAATTGCCGGGGTAGCACTGGTTGTTATCCTCTTTACGTCTCAACAAGGGCAAGTGGAAGAACCATCCTTAAGCAAAGTTATAGACATGTCACAAACTGGGCAGCTGGATAAGCTCGTTATCGAGGGCGAGTGGCTAATCGTTACTCCTAAAAATGACGAGGAGTTCAAGGTAAATATAGGCAACTTCAACTTCGATGGCCTCCAGGATATTGGGCTCAACCTTAAAGGCGTAGAGTATGAAATCAAACCCGGTGGCTTCAACTGGGGTAACATGCTCATCGGGTTCTTGCCCCTGGTTTTGTTCGGTGGCTTAATCTTCTACCTCTTCTTCCGCGCTCGGGGAGCCAATAACCAGGCACTCAGCTTTGGCCGAAGCCGCGCCCGCCTCTTCCCCGGTGATAAACCCGCAGTAACCTTTGAAGATGTGGCTGGTGTCGACGAAGCCAAGCAGGAGCTGGCTGAAGTAGTCGACTTTCTCCAGTCACGTGAGAAGTTTCAAGGCCTGGGGGCACGCATTCCACGAGGCATATTATTGATAGGTCCGCCAGGCACAGGAAAAACGCTGCTCGCTCGGGCAATAGCCGGTGAAGCCGCGGTTCCCTTCTTCTCCATCAGTGGCAGCGAGTTTGTCGAAATGTTTGTCGGCGTCGGCGCTTCCAGGGTGCGCGACCTCTTTGACCAGGCTAAACGCAATACCCCCTGCATCATCTTCATTGATGAGATTGATGCTGTCGGTCGCCACCGTGGCGCCGGACTGGGCGGCAGCCACGATGAGAGGGAGCAGACCCTGAACCAGATTCTCACCGAGATGGACGGCTTCGATACCAATACCAACGTCATTATCCTGGCCGCTACCAACCGGCCTGACATACTTGACCCGGCCCTGCTCCGCCCCGGACGCTTTGACCGGCGGGTAATCCTTGACCTGCCTGATATTGTCGGTCGCACCGCAATTCTTAAGGTACATTCCAAGGATAAACCACTGGCTAAAACAGTCGAGCTCGAAGTACTGGCTAAGCAGACGGTCGGTTTCAGCGGTGCTGACCTGGCCAATTTGATGAATGAGGCGGCTATTCTGGCTGCCCGGCGGGGTATCAAGGCTATTAAGATGGAGGAGCTTGAGGAGTCTATCGACCGCGTGATTGCCGGTCCCGAGAGAAGGAGTAAAAAAATAAGCCCCAGGGAGAAAGAAATCACCGCCTATCACGAGGCAGCACATGCCCTCGTCGCTAAAATCCTGCCCAATGCTGACCCGCCACGCAAAATATCAATAGTAGCCAGGGGTATGGCACTCGGTTATACCAAGATGCTCACCGAGGACCGCTACCTGAAAACTCCCTCACAGTTCAATGATGAGATTGCTACCTTGCTCGCCGGGCATACTGCTGAAAAGTTGATTTTTAACGAAGTAACCACAGGTGCTGCCCATGATATCAAGCTGGCAACCAGCCTCGCCCGCAGGATGGTTACCGACTTCGGAATGAGTGATAAGCTGGGACCGCGCACCTTCGGTGATAAGCAGGAACTCGTTTTCCTCGGCCGCGAAATATCGGAACAGAAAGACTACGGGGACAGGACAGCCGATATAATCGATAAGGAAATCGATAAAATTATCAGCAATGCTCATAAGGTAGCTGGAAAAATTCTAACCGAAAATAAGCCCAAACTGGTCCAGATTGCCGAAAGACTCGTTACCAGTGAGACGTTAGAAGCTGAGGAGCTGGAAGCGCTATTCAGCGAGGCTGTACCATCAACCGAGCCGGAAGCCACAGTAGCACCAGCCCCTGCACCGGTAACGGATAAGCCGAAAACTAAATCCAAGCCTGTCACCAGAAAGGCACCGGCTATACCGCCACTGCTCCCCAAGCAAAGTCCTGCCACCCCCGATTAACCGTGAGCATGATTGAGATTACAGAAAAACCCATCTCCCCCGAGTTTGTGGTTAACAGGGTCAAGACTGTTGATAGCGGCTGTGTGGTTACCTATGTCGGGCTGATTCGACAGTATTCCCGGGGCAAACAGGTTACTTCCGTAGAATACAGTGACTCAGAAGGGCTGGCGGCTGGTAGATTACAGAAGATAGCCGATGAAGCCAGACAGCGGTGGCAACTGGAAAACGTCGCCATCACTCATAGAACAGGCAAGCTGAAAGTGGGGGATATCAACCTGGTCGTCGCCGTAGCTTCTGCACACCGCGAGGAGGGCTTCGCTGCCTCTCAGTATATAATTGACGCCTTCAAGCAAACAATACCTACTCATAAAATTGAAACCTACCAGGACGGCAGCACGCATATTGAAGGAGAATAATATTGCCGGTGCTCGTACTGGTCTCCCTGCCAGCTATCTCCTCCGCGTGATAATATATTCGGCCAGGTTTACTAATGCCTGACGGCTCGCATTATCTGGCAACTGTTTAATGCATTCACAGGCCCTGCCGGAATATTCAGAGGCAACCGCGAAGCATTCTTCAATGATTGATGAATTCTGAATCGCTTCTATTGCCAGCCTTGTATTCTCTTGCCTGTCACCGCCCTCAAACAGTCTCTTTACCGGATTACCTTCAGGATAGTGCTTTAGAAGAAGCATCGCCGGCAGGGTAAGAGTCCCCTGCTCCAGGTCAGAGCCTACCGGCTTGCCCAGCTCCTCCTCTGTGCCTGTAAAATCCAGGATATCATCCACTATTTGAAAGGCAACACCGAGGTTGTAGCCGTAGTCTCTTAGAATCTCAATAGACTCCTCTGGAGCCTCGCTCAAAACGGCCCCTGACTCCGTTGCCAGATTAAATAATGAGGCGGTTTTGCTGGCAATCCTCTGTAAGTAGTTCTCTCGGGTCTGCTCCAGACTGAAGGCACTATGTGCCTGCGCCAGCTCCCCGCTGGATATAATCATAAGGGTTTGGGAAAACAGCTTGATCACCCGCACATTCCCGGTAGTAGCTGTAAGATAGCCCGCCCTGGCAAATAAGTAGTCTCCCAGTAGTACCGCCTGCTCCACCCCCCACAATTCGTTAACCGTTGGCCTGCCCCAGCGAACCGGTGAGTTGTCGATGGTATCGTCGTGGACCAGGGTAGCAAGATGCATAAGCTCAACTGACACAGCTACTGGCATAAGGCGCTCCAGAATGTAGTTATGGAACTTGCCCGCCAGGAGAACCAGGATAGGGCGAATCCTCTTGCCACCCCCCCGCAGGCTGTAGTCCAGTAGCTCAGATAGCCACTGAGAATCAACCCTGCTCACCGACTTTAGCCTCTCCTCCACCTTGGCTAAATCTTCACGGACCGGTTCGTAAATATTATTTAGCTCCAATATTCCCCTTTCTCAGTCAGGGTTAAAAGGTATATTATCAGGTCACCTGCCCCAGGCGGCTGGTCTCCTGCTCTATCAAATCTTC
>CAZXWQ010000083.1:4275-6770 GCA_964644545.1 uncultured Dehalococcoidales bacterium
AGCACCCGGTGCACCAGGTTCCCATAAGTAGCCACCAGTTCATCATTGTTGCGCCGTACAAACTCACGCCACGAGAAATCGGTATCGCTGGTTTCCGGCATGTTTATCGATAACAAGTATCGTAGCGAGTCGGGTTCATAGCGCGATAGATAATCGGGCAGCCAGACCGCCCAGTTGCGGCTGGTGGAGACCTTTTTACCTTCAATAGTCAGGAACTCGTTAGCCGGCACGTCATAGGGTAGATTGAGCCCGCCGTAGCCCATCAGCATTGCCGGCCAGATAATACTATGGAAAACAATATTGTCCTTGCCGATGAAATAGTAGCTCTTGGTATCATCCTGCCAGAATGAGCGCCATTTCTCCTCATCTCCCTGAGACTTGGCCCACTCCTTGGTCGCTGACAGGTATCCGATGACTGCCTCAAACCAGACATAGATACGCTTACTCTCAAAACCCTCCACCGGCAGCGGTACTCCCCAGTCTATGTCACGCGTAATAGCTCTATCTATCAGCCCCTCTTCCAGAAATCGCGTCGTAAAATTCGTCACATTCTGTCGCCACTTCGCCTTTTGGCTTTGCTCCTTCACCCAGTCAAGGAGCCTGTCCCGAAAGGCGGTCAGCCTGAAAAAGAACTGCTCCGAGTCCTTGAAAACCGACGGTGTGCTGCAAACCCGGCAATGCGGCTCAATCAGCTCCGGAGCATCCAGGATTTTGCCGCATTGTTCGCACTGGTCGCCACGGGCGTTAGGTGACTCACAGTACGGGCACGTCCCCTCAACATAGCGGTCGGGCAGAAAACGCCGGCAACTGGGGCAGTACGCCTGTGACACCGTCTCCCTGTAAGCATACCCCTTGTTTAGCAGAGTCAGGAAAATATCCTGGACTACCTCAGCATGGTTGGCAGTGCCCGTCGTGGTAAACAGGTCAAAGGTGATGCCCAATCTCTGCCAGCAATCCAAAAACTCCTGCTGGTAAAATGCGGCTATCTCAGCCGGTGTCCTGCCCTCCTGTTCCGCCTTGATAGTTGTCGGCGTGCCGTGCTGGTCCGACCCCGATACCATCACCACCTCATTCCCCTTGGCGCGGTGGTAGCGGGCAAATATATCCGGGGGCAAATATGCCCCTGCAATCTGCCCCAGGTGCAGCGAACCATTGGCATAGGGCCAGGCTACGCAAATAAGAATTCTCTCACCCATTATCTCCTGCCTGCTCGTCAGTTTCCTCACCACCCGGCTCCTGCAACTTGACCTCACTGGGAAAGAAGGTTAGCACTTTCTCGCCCTTCTCCTCTCTATAGTGAGCATATCCCTTCGCCAGGCAGCAATCAACGCAGTAGTACGACTTCTTGCCGCTTTCCACCTCAACACCATCTTCCTCTTCAACTATCATGTAACGCTCGGCATATGGGACAATACGTTGACAGCCATCACACTTGACGTTCCCCAAAGATATAACCCCTCTACGCATAGTTAACTCCTCCCATGTTTCTCGTTACGCCCTTTATATTCTATACTAAATGAACAAAACCTCAAAGTACCTTGAGCCAGGCACGGTAGAGCTCTCTCTTTGATAGTCCTGTTTCTCCAGCCAATCTGGATATTGCCTCTTTAGCCGTTACCCCGGAGAGGCGCAGGCTGCGTAGTCTCTTCTCAATATCCTCGGTCACCTTCGGCTTGTCCTTCCCCCTCTTGCCCTCGATAATCAGGGTAAACTCTCCCCTTGGCTCGGCGAAATGCTTCATCGCTTCGCTTATCCTGCCCCGAAAAACCTCTTCATAAACCTTGGTAAGCTCGCGGCAGACCGCTATCCTTCTATCGCCAAGAATAAGAAGTATGTCATTTAGCACCGTCAGAAGCCGGTGAGGAGCTTCCAGAAGCACAATGGTACCGGACTCGTCTACAACTGAGTCTAAAAGCCGCCGCCTGTCACCAGCCCTGCGAGGTAGAAACCCCAGGTAGGTAAACCTGTCGGTAGCCAGCCCCGATACAGCAAGTGCCGTGGTAACAACAGATGGTCCGGGAATGGGAACAACTGGAAAACCCCGCTGGCTGGCCGCCACAACCAGTTCATAACCGGGGTCGGATATGCCCGGCATGCCCGCCTCAGAGACAAGGGCTACATCCCGGTCTTCAAGGCGACCTAGAATGTAAGGCAGCTTGGTCAACTTATTGTGCTCGTGGTAGCTGGTAACCGTCGTCTTGATATCATAGGTGTTAAGAAGCCCTCTCGTTTTGCGGGTGTCTTCAGCAGCAATAAGCTTTACTTCTTTCAGAGTGCGCAGGGCACGCAGAGAAATATCCTCCAGATTACCAATGGGAGTAGCCACAATATAGAGGGTGGGCATTATCTTTTATCTTCCCCCAATCGGTTATTATAACCCATGCTGCTGCACCCGTCTATACGGTAACCCTTCCCTTAATCAGTGAATTCTCTGAGGGGGAACCCCCAACTGTCATTGCGAGGAGCCCTTCGCAGAAGGGCGACGTGGCAATCTC
>CAZXWQ010000084.1:0-1538 GCA_964644545.1 uncultured Dehalococcoidales bacterium
CGAAGATGTAGCTCGGCTTACCTTTTTTGCTTTATTTGCTCTTCAGCACCGCGGGCAGGAGAGCGCCGGTATTGCTACCAGTGATGGCAGGAAGTTCCAGCTTTTTGCCGACATGGGCCTCGTATCTCAGGTATTTGATGAGGATTCATTAAGTCATCTCACCGGTCCCATTGCCATTGGCCATACTCGCTATTCTACCAGGGGCTCCAGTCGGAAGAGTAACGTCCAGCCAATGATAGTGGGTAAGGGCTCCAACTCCATTGCCATAGCTCACAACGGTAATATTGTTAATATCGAGCATCTACACGAGGAACTCAGTGAGCAGGGGTATTTATTTCGCACTTCCACAGATACCGAAGTTATCGCCAATCTTATTATCTCTTCTCCCGAGAGAGAATGGGTAGACAAGATAAGATATGCCATGCATCGGCTCCAGGGGGCTTATTCTCTGGTTATTATAACCAAGCACAATTTGTTCGGAGTACGTGACCCCTTGGGGGTACGACCGCTGTGCATGGGGTCTGTTAATGGTGACCGGGTAATTGCCTCGGAGACATGTGCCCTTGACCATATTGGGGCGGATTTCATCAAGGAGATTGAGCCGGGAGAGATAGTTTCTATCGGAGAGAGTGGGGTTGATAGTTACCAGGAAAAGACAGGCAGGAGGGCTTCCTGTATCTTTGAGTATATCTACTTTGCTCGTCCTGACAGTGTGATTAATGGCAAGCTGCTCTATCCAGCCCGACAGGAGATGGGTGCGCAGCTAGCTGTGGAGCATCCGGTGGAGGCTGACCTGGTTATGGGGGTGCCGGATTCGGCTACAGCTGCTGGCATTGGCTATGCCCGCGAAGCTAATTTACCATTCTGTGAGGGGTTGCTCAAGAACCGCTATGTAGGGCGTACCTTTATTGAGCCTGACCAGCGTATCAGAGACCTTGATGTCAAGCTGAAGTTTAATCCCTTACCCCAGATGCTGGAGGGCAAGCGATTGGTGGTTGTTGATGATAGCATTGTCCGGGGCACCACTACACCCAAAGTGGTGAACCTGCTGAGACGGGCCGGGGTTAAAGAGGTCCATATGCGTATCTGTGCTCCGCCCATTCGTTATCCCTGTTTCTTCGGTGTAGATATGGCTACCCGCCAGGAGCTTATTGCCGACCACAAAGCAATACCCGAGATCAGGGATTTTATCGGCGCTGATTCACTGGGCTATCTGAGTATTGAGGGGCTAATTAAATCAGTTGGTTTACCAAAGGATATTTTTTGTCTGGCTTGTTTCACTGGCGACTATCCTATACCGGTGCAACTCGAGATGGACAAACTGGCGCTAGAGACTTCACCAGCTACCCCTGAGCAGCGCTTTGGCATAAAGCAGCGGTAAGTTGATAGAGTACTTGAGGTGAAAACTTGAGAGCAGATTTCGCCAAGTTGGATAGAGCCTTTAATCCGAAGTGCCTGGCTGTGGTGGGGGATTCAGGGTGGTTTCAGTGGCTCCGTTCCCACCAGAATTTCAGGGGGAAGCTTTATTCAGTTCAGGT
>CAZXWQ010000084.1:1638-6731 GCA_964644545.1 uncultured Dehalococcoidales bacterium
TTCAGTGGCTCCGTTCCCACCAGAATTTCAGGGGGAAGCTTTATTCAGTTCAGGTCAACCCCAGGACTATTAAAAAAATTGAGGAACTTGGTGTGGAAAACTATACCAGCCTAATGGATATTCCGGAACCGGTGGACCTGGCGATTGTGGCGGTGGGTAGGGCGGTAGCTCTCAGGGTTCTGGAGGACTGTATTCGGAAGGAGGTGGCGGCGGCTCATTTCTTTACGGCGGGTTTTGCCGAGACGGATACTGAGGAAGGGATAAGGCTGGAGCGCTTGCTCAAGGAGAGGGCGGAAGAGGCGGAATTTCACCTCATTGGCCCCAACTGTATGGGGATATTCAATCCCAAGGCCGGGTTGAAGCAGGCTATGGGGCAATATGATGCCTACTGGGGATCGGTGGGATTTATCTCCCAGAGTGGTACTCATGCCATTAATTTTGCCTTGGAGGCACATTTACAGGGAGTGGATATTAATAAGTCGGTGAGCTTCGGCAACGGAACGGTGCTCGATTCTGCTGAGTATCTGGAGTACTTCGGCCAGGATGAAGAAATCAGCGTTATTGGTATGTACCTGGAGGGAGTC
This sequence comes from uncultured Dehalococcoidales bacterium, assembly GCA_964644545.1. Taxonomy (GTDB): domain Bacteria; phylum Chloroflexota; class Dehalococcoidia; order Dehalococcoidales; family Fen-1064; genus CAZEBT01. The sequence continues at coordinate 2,223 of CAZXWQ010000084.1, forward strand.
AGGGACGGTAGACGGTTCCTTGAGGTGCTGAAAAGGGTGTCAGCCCGGAAGCCGGTGGTGATATGGAAGGGGGGTCGGATGGAAGGAGGGGGAAGGGCAATTGCTTCGCATACCGGTTCTCTGGCGGTGCCCAAGGCGATATGGGATGCTGCTATGAAGCAGGGTGGAGCGGTAACGGTTGCCGGGGTTGAGGAGCTGATTGATACCTTGAAGGCGCTTTTACATCTTTCACCGGTTCATGGCAACAGGGTTGGCCTGACCGGGGGTTCTGGTGGCCAGTCAGTGGCAATTACCGATGCCTTTAATGAAGCCGGGCTGGACGTACCTCGACTTACGCAGGAATCTTATGGTGAGCTGGCAACGTTCTATAACCTGGTTGGTGGTGGCTATGTCAACCCGATAGACACCGGCAACTCAAACCGTGCCGAGTTGAAGCGTATCATGGATATTATTGAGCGGGATGCTAATATAGATAATGTGGTGCTGTTAATGGGAATGGGGATGGGCGGAGGTCCTCAGGACCCTAGCTCCGATAAGTCACCGCCTCAGGATCGGGTCCCCGGCGGGGTTGATTCGGTGATTGCTCTGCGGAAGAGGACGTCCAAGCCGGTAATGGCAGCCGTTTCTTCTCCGTTCTCGACGGGGGGTGTGCAGGAAGCGCGGCGAGTGATTAAGAAGCTTCAGGAGAATGGGGTGCCTGCTTTCACTACTGTTGAGCGGGCGGCCGCTGCTCTGAAGAATGCCCTGGACTATTACCGTTTCAGGGGTAATCTTAACTAGAATCTTATGACCCGCAGCTTGCTGCGGGGAACAGCTTGCTGGGGCCCCCGCAAAACCGTAGATTTTGTGGGGTTTATTCTTAACCTGGATACCCTGCTCAATGGGTGCTGGTAGTCGGCCGTAATGCTGGAGCGGCACCCTAGTTGTCTGTCTCAATGTGCGAGTTGCCCTCAGGTTTGCTATGCTCATTCTGCCACTGGTTACGCTCAATATCCATGAGTATAAAGTTGAACCCGTCCCTTTTCATCTGTCCATAGGAAGTCAGGCCGCATTTTTGAAAGCATCTCTGCGCGCGGGCATTTGAAGTAAGGGTCTTCAGGTAGAGGCGGTTGAGGCTGGTGTTAGTGAAGATATAGTTGACCAGAGTAATTACGGCATCTGTACCGTAGCCTTTGTCCCAGTAATGGCGATTGCCAATCATGATACCTATTTCGGCTTCGCTTCTTTTCTCATTGATATTGTAGTAAATACAATTGCCGATGTGCTTTCCATCCAGTGTCTCCAGGGCAAATGAGTGTCGGGTTGGTGCAGAGTAGCGCAGTTCACTGGCGTAAGCTGATTGGTATTCCTCAAAGGGGATAGTAACTACTGGAGCGGCGTCAAGCCAGGCTAGCTCGGGGTCTGTTTGCCAGAGGTAGTCGTTTCGGGCATCTGCTAGTATTTTGTTGCGTAATATAACATTGCTGCTGCTAATCATTAAAACCTCAGGAATTCTAGACTCTGAAAGAGAAGGGGCCTGCCACTGCTTCTATCTCCAGTAGAGCTTGCTCGGCTGCTTGAGAGACTGCCTGGCTGTGGTTATTCAGGCACTGGTTCAGGCATTGCTTAGCCTCGGTACCGCCTATCTTACCCAGTGTCTGGATGGTGGCTAGTCGTACGTCAATATCGGGGTCATTAACGAGTTCTACAAGATGGGGTACTGCTTCCATTTCCTCCAGTTCACCACATGCCCCCACTGCCTCATAGCGCATCTCAGGGTCGTCGTTATTTAGCTCATTCAGCAAAACGGGTAGCCAGGAAGGGTCACAGTTCTTACCCATAGCGTAGATAGAGCTAACTCTGAATTTAGTATTGTGGCTCTGATAGGCTTCCATTATGGCTTCATGTACCTGGGAGAGGCTCAGCGGGGCAGCTGATTCCAGGGTACGCCGCCTGACTTCTACAGGCCTGTTTTTGTCATTTATTACACCAAGTAAAGCCTGTGATATTCTGGATGTGTGGTGAGGTTGCAACTTTTTGTGTTCAGCTAGCATGGCAAATTTGCCCAGAGCCACGGCTGCTGCTGATTGAACCTTCTCCGAGGTATCTTGCTCCAACAGATTAATCAGGGGTTCAATCAGGGCTGCTTCTTCGCTTTCCCACAGGCCTTCGATAGCCTCACTCCTAACATCAGCATCCCGGTCTTTCAAGCACTGTTTAAAGATGCTATCAAAATTGAGCTCGACGTTATCACTTGTCAGCTCAACCAGCCGATAGGTAATCTGGCGCCGCCGCTTTGCAGTAAATGTTACCCATGCTTGTATAAAGACTTCCAGGTCGTGAGAGTCCAGGTTTGATAGCTCAGCTAACTGTGAATTAAGTAGTGGCTTTTTGCTATTAGCTAGGTCGGTAATAATCTCTTCGATAGACAATTAAATGCCATACCCCTTAGTTTTATTCTTCATCTTCCCCTTCTTCCTCTTCTCCTTCCTCTCCGTCTCCTTGTTCCCAGATGGGCTCGGTAAAATGTTCTATATACTCTCCCATAGCCATAGCGGTTACCTGCTTTATTTGCTCTTTTGTTTCCCTGGCTGTCTCCGCCAGCTCAGCAGTGTCAATTTCAATGCCCAGCATTCTGGTCAGAACCTTAAGTATAGCCAGGGCAGCTACTGGGTTCTCTATCCGAGAGGTATGCGCCGGCACTTCTCCCAATAGACAAATGCCCTCAATATCTCTCTCTTTGGCTACGCCGAGAAGTAATCCATTCAGTCCGGCAATCTGGAGAGCACTCCTTTGCACCAAATCATGTTTTTGTAGCTCCTCAGCTACCTGCTGATTGGTGGCTACTCCCCATACTCTGGGCTGTTCAGTGTAGTGAATGCGTGTCAGAGCGGCGGCGCAGGTATATACTCTCCTGACATGAAAGCTCAGCCCTACATCAAGGACACAGCCGGCGAGTTCATATGCCTTGGAGCCTGGCTGGTCATTACTGATGAAGAGTATCAGGTCGCTACCCCCGCCTTTGTTTTTCCAGTAGTAGAACTTGCTCTCGGGGAACTGGGGTGCCTCCACTACATTATCCCGGGCAATGACTCCAATGGGGTCAAAGAAATAGGAGGCTTCAATCTCACCCAGTGCCTTGAAGTCCAGCTTTTTCTGCAGATAGCTAGCGACTATTAGTGATACATCGCTGATGCCGGGCCAGGCAGCGAGCATGTCTGGTGAGTTGAGTTTTGGTTTGGCGTGAAGTTTGATTATGCCTTTGGCCATATTGGAACTCCTATTGAGGTGATTTGTACTACCTCTCCCCCTCGGTCCCCCTCTCTTTTCAAAGGAGAGGGGGAAGAGAGGTTTTGAAGGAGCTTCGCCCCTTCAATCTTTCCTTTTCCTTTATTATTTAGATGACCCTTCCCCTTCGATAAGGGGAAGGGGAGTGATTTCTATAGAGGGGCTTCGCCCCTCTTAGACTCCCCTTGCTTTAAGGCCAAATTGATTTCTTGATGGCTTCACTCAATAGAGGTAGCAGAATTTCCCTATAGATGTCTGCTGCGACTGGGCCGGCCTTAGCCACAAGCCTTTTAAACCTACTTACCGCTACTGGGGCCTGGGGTGTTTCACGCACAATATCATCAATACTTTTCTTTAGTAAGTCGCGTTCTTCAGGGCTTAAATTCTCAAGTTCATCAGAATATTCTTTCGCTGCCTTGAGCTTTGCTTCTGTCCACGGGTAAGGGTTACCACAGTGAGGGCAGAAGCTTTTCACGGCGGTATAATCATGTGTAATATTAGGTGGTGGATTCACTATTTCCTCAATCATCCCCTCAATATCAAATTCATCCGCTGTACCTTCATGATAAAAACCATTTATAGAGACATCACAATTTTGGCACTTAGTAATGGTTGGTTCTCCGCACCTATCACAAAATTTCCTGTTATGCTCGGGACGTGAGACTGACATCAAATTTACTGTGTGTCCGTTAATGCAAATTTGCGCCGTATCATACCAACCATCAGTCATAATTTAGTCCTACCCTTGATAAGTTACTAACCCTTACTCTATACCGTCACACTGGGAAGATATATATCTTCAGGCTTTCACCTTCACCTTCTCAAGTTGCTTGTGGAATTTCTCTAATTTAGGCAATCTGTCAGGTCTAGTTGGGGATACCTTTCTATCAAATATATCTATTGCCTTCTGCAAGACTCTTATGACATCACTATACCGACTTTGCTTACTATATATTACCCTTAATCTATCGTAGGGGAAATCACCCTCAAATCCATAAGCAACATTTAGTTCATATAATTCTATAGCGTCTTTAATATTGCCTTGTTTCTCTAGGTCTCGACCTATAAGATTGCGGTCTATAGCCTCATTTTCTTCCTTAGACAGTAGGGGATTATCATTCATTTCGCCCTCCTAATCACCTCAATGATAGGTGTAGCTACTTACTTGCCACAGATACACTGGAGCAGTAGATGGACGGAGTGTTGAGGAAGCCGCCCACCCATTTGGCGTCACTGCCAATG
>CAZXWQ010000085.1:0-6690 GCA_964644545.1 uncultured Dehalococcoidales bacterium
ACCCTCCGCATTATCATAGGAAAGGTCTCCATAAGATTAACGCCGGCAAGGAAGAGACAGTCAGCAAGCTCAATTTCAGGCTGAGAGGTCTGCATTGCCCCTGAGCCCATGGCAGGAATCAGGGCAGCCGCCGCCGGGGAATGGCACAATCTACCGCAGTATTCTATATTATTGGTGCCCATTACAACCCGGGTAAACTTCTGCATTACATAGGCATCCTCATTGCTGTTCCTGCACGAGGCGATAAAGCCGAAGTTCTCCGGGGTAGCTTCCTTTAGCTTGGAGGAGACAAGGTCGAGCGCTTCCTCCCAGGGGGTCTCTTGAAGGGTCCCGTTCTTTCTTACCAGCGGTAACTTTAGCCTGTCTTTACTGTAGAGAAACTCGTAGGAATTTTTCCCTTTAGGGCAGTTTGCCCCTTCGTTTATAGGGTGCTCCTTCCATGGTTCCTGTCCGATTATTCTACCGCCTTCTACTACAAGGTTTATGCCGCAGCCGCAACTGCAGTAGGGGCATATAGTAGATATATATTCAATACTCATTTCGCCTCCTTAAAATCTGCTGGGCACAGGAATGATAATACCCTACTGGGGTAAGACAAGTCAAAGAACATTGGACCCGGTGATGCTCACTGAAATGGGAAACTCTCACTATAATTGGCCCAGAAAAGGGGGGAAGATGGCTATGCCGGGAGTTTCTCGTTACAGGTGGTGCTTAAAATAAGGGCACACAAATATTACTTGCCAAACTCTAACAAACCTCAAACCAGTATCTAACACAGAGCATATATGATAATAAGTTGTCACCCATAACCTGGTACAAATGGGGGACAGTGAAATGTTACCGAGCGAAATTGTGGTCTTAATGGCTATGGCAGCAACAGGACAGCCTGTCACTGCGTTACCTGGCTGTCCCAGGGACGAGTCCTGTGACCGTGTTGATTACTTATACAAGTCTCTGGTTCGGCGTGGTTATCTGAAGGAGACTACTTCAAGATGGTATCAGCTTACCGTGAAGGGAAGACTAGCCATTGTTAAGTTCCTGCACCAGAACGAAACAAGAGTCGGAGAGCTGGTAGAAGCGTTGCAGAAATTAGGTATCAAGACCGGCGAGTGGATAGGTACAATATAAAAGGCTGTCTTATGAGTCAGTTAATGCTACCGTGCATGAAGACTGTCAAACTGGAAGTGGTCAAGGGAAACATGTATCTCATACTTGATATGTGATAAGGGAGAGCGAGAAGTGGATAGCAACCTAAATTTACTTCGTTTTCGTTTAGAGGTTCAGAGAAAGGAACTGATTGCAGCATTGGCGCAACTGGGGACCAGTGTCAACTACGCAAAGGGAAAAGGAGCGGGTAATCTCTTGAATGATAGGGGGGAGGTAGCCATGGTAAGCTTCGAGCTAGAGAGGTTCCTGGCCTTAAAGAGGCAGATGATGAGCCAGTTATATGGGGTGGAAGATGCTTTACAAAGGTTTGATGAAGGCGGATATGGTTTGTGTGAGGATTGTGGTCAGCCTTTAGACCCGGCCCGACTGGAAGCGCTTCCTCAAGCAAAGCTATGCTTGAGTTGTAAGGGGAAGAACGAAAAAGGCAGATATCTCCTGAGTAAGTGGTGACACGAAGTTAGACCGTCTTATGTTTCCACCTCCCCAATCGGAAATATGTTGCGTAGGCGGCTGCCCCCACCAGCATGCCAGCCACTATCGCCCATCGCACTCCATATACACCGAGGTCAGTAACCCGCGGCAGGAGGAAGGCCAGGGGTATCTGCACCAGCCAAATAACCGCTATTGCAAAAACCATCGGCGGCAGGGTGTCGCCAGCACCGGAGATACAATTCTGCAATACAGCAGTAAAGCCAACAAATAGATAAGCTGCTGTTGCTATCCTTAAGAAAGTGCTACCCATTTCCACAAGACCAGGCTCGATATTGAAGATACGAATTATGTTCTCAGCCGACAGCAGTATTGCCGCTGAACAGGCTACCAAAAAACCCTCCACAAAGCCCAGCGCCAGCCAGCCACTCCTCTCCGCCCGTTCAGGTTGGCGTGCCCCTAAGTTTTGCCCCACCAACACGCCAGCACCGGTACCCAATCCCATACCTGGTAAGAATAGTATCATCTCTACCCTCTGGACCAGGCTGTGAGCCGCTATAGCAAAGGTACCAAAGGGAACCATAAACCAGGCTAACAGCATGTGGCCGAAGTTGGCTTGTACGCCCATGATGCTGGCGGGAAGACCAATCCTCACTATTCGCCATATTATATTGGGGTCAAGTCGAAAGTTTCTCAAGCTCAGCCGCAACCGAGTCCGCCCGCTAAAGAGAACCCATAGCCCGATGACCATTCCCAGGACCTGATAAACAACGTTACTCAGAGCTGCCCCACTGACACCCAGGCGGGGGAATATCCACCAGCCGAAGACCAGGAAGGGACAGAGGGCCACGTGAACAACCCTGATGGATATGGATATTTTCATCGGGGTTATCGTATCCCCCGATGCCTCCATAATGCTGAAGGACATCAACCAGAAGGACATAGCCACCCAGCCCGCCAATATTATGCGCACATATGCTGCCCCTTCGGTGACAACATCGGCCTCCAGCCCAAAAAGGTTCAATATCGGCTCAGCCAATAAGACGCCTGCTACCGTCATAACAATACCATAGACAGCGCTGATAACAAGGGCTTGCTGTGCTACATGATTGGCACCCTCGGTATCGCCTGCCCCCATAAAGCGAGCAATCATAGCCCGCACACCCATAATGAGACCCAATTTTGCCGTCAGCACCAGCATAACAACGATACCGCCAATGCCCACTCCAGCAATATGGGCTGTTCCCAGCTTCCCTACACATATCATGTCAACAACCTGCCCCACCATATAGAGGCCATAGCTTACTACCATGGGCCAGGATAGCTGTAATAGGTTGCGAATGATACTGCCCTTTGTCCAATCCCTGCCAAATACAGCCCCTCCCCCGGCAGAACTCCCTGTCTCGTCCATCACAAGTAGTCGTTCCTTTTCATTGCTCAAACCGCTGAACAAAGCGATTTTGCCTGCTCAATTGCCTATAATATGCTATAGATAACAGGAAGGCTGGATATCTCGGCTAAACCAAGCCACACATACAGCCATTCCAGACAGTTATTAAGGAGAATTGCTACCTTGTCCCCCTTCTTGAACCCGGCGGATAGGAACCAATTCGCTACTCTATTTGCTCTTTTATTCACCTGCTCATAGCTGGCTACCTTGTCTCTGAAATAGATTAATGGTTTTACGCCATTCTTTCTTGCCTTACTCTCAAGTATTTTCCCGATAGTTCTTTCCGTGAACATACGCATATCTGGATACCCTTCCTTCATCCCACGACAGCATAATATGGGCATATTGTACATTATCGGAGGTATAGAAGAAAATCATCTCTCATATTTACCATACTAAGTTTTCTGGAGAGAAAGGAGAGGTTAATGACCCAACTGGCTACGCAACTGAAATATATAATTAGCATCTATATTGCAAATAGCGGTTAAACTGGTTCCTTCCGACTAAAAACTATTAACCATGTTCATTATCGGGGTGCACAGCGAGTAAGCAGGCCACACACATGCCACTCTCAATAATTGGATGATAAGCCCTGATATTCACCGGTTGAGCTTGACGGCGCCGCGCCGTTTAGCTAAAGTAGACGCTGGTTCTACATGTATAGCCTGATGATGGGGCTGGTTGAGGATAGGCCAAGGGTTGGACGAACCATCACAGTGCTGGAAGGAGGGCAATATTATGATTTTCGGGGCAACATCATTGGGTAATCTTGCCACGCTGGGAGGAGGAATTAAATCGCGGCGTTTTTCTTCATACGATAAGACCGGTGGGAATGCTGATTTCTGGATTATTCCAGCCCGTTCAACATTGACCCTGGGAGAAACGAAGGGCCCGGGCAGTATCAGGCACATATGGATGACAACAACACAGGATGACAATAACCTGCGCCGACTTGTCCTGCGCATGTACTGGGATGGAGAGACAGCGCCTTCTGTACTGTGTCCGCTGGGTGACTTCTTCGGTCTCGGGCATGCCCGAGCAACCTACTTCGAGGCTCTACCACTGCAAGCATCCTATCTGGGTCTTAACTGCTGGTTCCCTATGCCATATTCCACTGGTGCCAGGATTACGGTAACAAACGACTCCGATGTGGATAGTATCCTGTATTTCTACATCGACTACCAGGAATGGGAGGAACCGCCACAAGATATGGGGCGATTCCACGCCTGTTGGCGGCGTAAGCTGGTTGTCAGGCAGGATGAGATGGAGGGCCCTAACGCCCGCGGTCAGGTGCAACGGCTGAATACTACCGGCGATGAAAACTACGTTATTCTCGATGCAAAAGGCAAAGGGCATTATGTCGGTTGCTGCCTGCATATAGATACTAACGAACCGGGTTGGTGGGGGGAGGGTGACGATATGTTCTTCGTGGATGGCGAGCCGTGGCCACCGTCATTACACGGAACCGGGACCGAGGACTATTTCTGCGGTGCCTGGAACTACAACCGGCTCCGCCCGCACTGCACCCCGTACTATGGCTACTATTTCAAAGGTAATGCAGACTATACTGGCAAGCACTCGCAGTACCGCTTTCATATTGAGGACCCGGTGTACTTTGAGCGCTCACTACACATCTCCATTGAGCATGGCCATGCTAATGACCGTCAGGGTGACTGGTCCAGCACGGCATACTGGTACCAGGTTGGACGCAGCCTCCCCTTGCCCGAAATCGGGTCGTTTGAAGAGCGCATTCCCTATGCATTCGGCGGACTGGAGCGGTGGCCAGGCAGGGACCGCAGGGAGTTGCCCTGGTAGCTCGATGGCGATGTCGCACAGGGGAAGATTGCAATGAAAACCAGGAAGGTAACAAAGTAAGCTCCGGTTACACGGCGGCCGTTAACCTATTGACAGTCCCACTCTTACTGGCGTCGAACACTCCAGCCACAAGTCCTGCAGTGATAGCTACCTGGTCTTCTCCCTGTACCACAGCCAGGGCATTTTATCTCTCCTGGCTGTGGCGGTGGAATTTCACCTACTACCTCACGATAAATCTGGTAGTAATAGAGATGGTCTTTACTCAGGAACTTAACCGAATAGGTGGACTCTGCTTCAGCTAAATCTTGCTCTGATATTCTTGAGCTGATTATCTCACGAATGTGCGAAAAACCGGAGCCCGTTTCTATTGGTCTCTTGTCCTGCCAGACTATTTCCTCTGGCAGGAAAGACTCGAATGCCTTCCTGAGAATCCATTTTCCGTATCTTGTTCCCTCGTGTTGCCTGATCTTCAGGGCTGGTTCAATAGAAAGGGCATAATTGATGAAATCGTTATCCAAAAACGGTTGTTTTACTGTGACCCCCAGGTGGGAACCGAGCCGTCGGGATGAAAACTGCATCCGGCGGGCAAGAGAAGGCAGATATTTTTTCAGGTCCAGGTCAGACATATAGCTATAGCCGGCAAAAAGCTCGTCGGAACCATCACCGGTGATTACGCTATCAAGCCCCTTTTCCCGGGCTAGTTTCAGAGCAAAATACAGAGCCAGGTCGTTCGGTAAAGCAGGGTCAAAGCTGCGTAAGACCATTATCACCCGGGGCATGATTTCGAAGGCTTCTTCTACATTAATCTGCTTTATGTAAAGCTGGAGGCCGAGCCTCTGTGCCACTATTTCCGCATACCTGGTATCCTCCCCGTATTCATCCAGCCTCACATTTAGCGCTACAATTTCAGGTGAAAGCAAGGCTAATATACTTGTATCTACACCTCCTGAGAACAAGATTCCTTGAGCCATATTTCTATCCGTTGCATCTTTTAATCGCAACCGTAGCTCTTCACAAACTGCGTCCATCTTACTATTTGTCATCTTTATTTCTCAGGCGAAACATGAAAGTAACTGAACCGGTACCTGCAATAACCACAGGTATGGTCAGCCTGATTGTTCAATAACATCAGCACAACTCATCAATGGACACTTTAATTGGCTGGACTGCCTTTGTCAATGGCGCCCGGTTTACTACATGGTTCGCCAGGAGGTGCAACGAGGCAGCAAGAGCAGGCCATAATGCAAGTGGAGAGTCAGCGAAGCACCTATGAGAGAAAAAAGCGGTGCCGGTTTGCTTCTTAAGGTAGAATAAGGGAAAATACTTACGTAGCTATCTATATGCGGAACACACTTCTGTGGCATAACTATGAGCTGAAATCACAGAGGAAGGAAAGGCTGATGCAGTATCTGAAGTTTGGGAAGCTGGACTGGAAAGTATCGGCGCTTGGCTTTGGTGCGATGAGGCTGCCCCTGACTGACAGTAACCCGGCAAGTGTCGATGAGCCGGAGTCTATCAGGATGATTCGATATGCAATTGACCACGGCGTCAACTATCTGGACACGGCATATCCCTACCACTCAGGGCAAAGTGAGCGTATAGTGGGCCGGGCACTTCAGGATGGCTACCGCGGGAAAATGAAGCTGGCGACAAAATTGCCTGCCCGTCTTGTAGAGTCGGCTGCGGACTTTGACCGCTTTCTCAACGAGCAAATTGAGCGCTTGCAGACCAGGATTGACTTCTATCTTCTGCACGGGCTGAACAGCCACAGCTGGCCCAAAGTGCGGGACCTGGGTGTACTGCGCTGGGCTGAGGGGGCGATTGCCGAC
>CAZXWQ010000086.1:0-6567 GCA_964644545.1 uncultured Dehalococcoidales bacterium
TGTTTATTAGAGTAGTTTCTCAGGCAGTGAAGGTTCCTGAACCTCTCCTGATATCATCAGTTTAATTTAAGGTAGCAGGCTTTCTCCACTTATCAAGCGCGTTACGTCCCTGTAGGTAATCGCCAGGATTGCTCCAATAAGCAGAATAAAGCCAATAGAGTGTATTAGTCGTTCTATCCTGGGTGAGACACGCTTACCGCGGCGCACCCACTCCAGGAGAACAAACACAATTCTGCCACCATCAAGAGCAGGGAGAGGGAAGATGTTGATTATAGCCAGGTTTATGCTGATAATGGAAGCAAGCTCCAGCAACGGGCTGATGCCTCCTTTAGCCACCTCCCCGGTTATCTGGGCGATGCCTACTGGTCCTGTTACCTCTACGGGTTCCGTCCCAGCAACCATGCTGACTATTCCATTCTTAAACAGGACGCAGATTTCCCAGTATTTACCTGCGCCTTTAGGTATTGCCTCCCAGAAAGGATAGCGCTGGGTAATATAGGTCGGGTCTGATGTCCTGATGGCAACACCGACAGCCCCCTGACCTTCCGGCGGTTTCCGCCTGGCAGTAAGCTGCACATCCTCTATGGTTGAATCGCTGTGCTTGACCTGGGCGGTAAACTGCCTTCCGAGGTTACTATAGAAATAGCGGGTGATATCCCCTGTATTGTGCACAGGTTTTCCGTTTACGCTGATAAAAACATCTCCAGCTTCGATGCCGGCTTCGGCGGCCGGTGAATCCGGGGCTACATCTACCACCAGTACCTGGCCCATTACTACCTGGTGAGGGACCATAAAGGCAATTGATAACAGGAGTAGTGGTAGCAGCAGGTTCATCAGTGAGCCGGCACCGAGGACCAAAATTCTGATGGGCGTTCGCTTGCCGGCCAGGCTCCCGGGGGTATCGGGGTCTTCTTCGCCGGCCATTCTGACGAATCCCCCCAGGGGTATAGCATTTATTGAATACCGTGTCTCACCACGTTTTACCGATAATAATCGGGGAGGGAGAAAAAGGCCGAACTCGTCCACTCTGACGCCGGAGAGCTTAGCCGTGGTAAAATGCCCCAGTTCGTGGGCAAGAATGAGGACTATCAGGATTACGATGAAGGCTACTATCGTGGTTACCATGAATTATGCCTCCTGGCGAGTTTGAGTACTTTGTTCCTGCCCCAGGTATCAGCCGATATAATCTCTTCCAAAGTGGGGTGGGATATGGGTTTATATTCTTCCAGTGCTTGCCTGACAAGCCTGGCGATATCGGCAAATTTGATGGCTTTAGAGAGGAAGAGCTCGACAGCTACCTCGTCGGCAGCGCAGAGCACCGCCGGGCAGGTCCCGCCCGCTTTGCCCGCTTCAATAGCCAACCCGGGGCAGGGGAATGTTTCAAAGTCGGGTTGCTCAAAAGTAAGGTCGGTGATGCTTGTCCAGTCGAGCCGGGGAAGCTCGGGGTTAGGCAAGCGTTCCGGGTAAGACAGGGCATATTGAATCGGCAGGCGCATATCGGGGTAGCCCAGCTGGGCTTTGATTGAACCGTCCTGGAACTCAACCATAGAGTGTATGATACTCTGGGGGTGAATAATTACGCTGATGTTGTTAAAGGGCACACTAAACAGCCAGTGAGCTTCAATTACCTCCAGTCCCTTGTTCATCAGTGTGGCGGAGTCGATGGTGACCTTCTCTCCCATCTGCCACGAAGGGTGTTTTAGAGCCTGCTCGGGGGTTACCTGTTCTAGCTGTGCCGCGGAATAGTTGCGGAAAGGTCCTCCTGAGGCAGTCAGAATAATTCGGTCGGGTGGCTGTGTTTCACCCTCCAGGCACTGCCAGATGGCGGAATGCTCGCTGTCAACCGGTAGAATTTGGGCACCGTTTAGCTTTGCCTCGGTGGTTATGAGTTCACCGGCCATGACCAGCGATTCCTTGTTGGCGAGGGCGATATTCTTGCCAGCCTTTACCGCAGCCAGAGTAGCCAGTAGCCCTGAACTTCCAGAGGTAGCGATGACGACGGTATCCACCTGGGGGTGGCTGGCGATTTCTTCTAGTGACAGCAGTTCGTATTCGGGGGTGGACAGGTGGGCCGGCGTCTCATCAGACTGGTGGTAGACGAATCGTGGTTTGAACTCGCTGATTTGTTTTGCCAGCAAATCGAGGTTCTTGCCGGCGGCCAGCCCTACTATCCGAAAATGATGAGATAAGGCACGGACTACCTGGAGTGTCTGCCGGCCTATGGAGCCGGTTGAACCGAGGATAGCAAGTTGCTTTACGGTACTGCCCATACTACGTAATAGTATACCACGATGCCAGCGAAGATAATGCTGTCCACGCGGTCGAGGAAGCCGCCGTGTCCCGGAATCAGCGTGCTGGAGTCTTTTACTCCCATATTGCGCTTGAGCAGAGACTCTATGAGGTCGCCGAACTGCCCGAAAACACTGACCAGCAAGCCTAAGAGTATTGCCTGCCAGCAGGTTAAATTGTTAATTTGGAGTGGAGTGGACAGGGTGAAGAACAGACTGACCAGGACAGCGCCAAAGACGCCGGCTATGGCGCCTTCCCAGGTCTTTCCGGGGCTAACTTGTGGAGCGAGGGGGTGTCTGCCCAGTGCTCTGCCGGTGAAGAAGGCAGCGGAGTCAGAGCCAAAGGTGGCAAACAGGGCGAGGAATATCCAGTTTCTGCCGTCTTCGAAGCCTCTCAGTGATACCAGGTAGCTTAGAAGCCAGCCCACGTAGAGGATTCCAGCCATTGTCCATGCCCAGCCAGTAAAAGCTCCTTCTTTCTGTCGGCGTGCCAGGAGCCAGACCAGAGATAAAACCACTGCCGAGGTCACTAGGAGCGGCGTGAGTAAGCTGAGGTCGAAGTGAGGTTCAATAATAGATAGCAGGTCAGGATTACGGCTGAGAATGAACAGCAGGGTCCAGACCAGTCCGAAGTATGTGAGTGGCGACACCTTTGAGGAGGCGACCAGCCGGTAGAACTCGAAGGCAGCCAGCATTCCCCATACAGCAACCAGTATGGTAAACCACGGCTCACCAAACCAGACAACAGCAACAAGGAGAGGAATGCCGCATAGCGCGGTTATGACCCTTTTCTTGAGCATCTGGGTTATAGTAGCCCACCAAAGCGTCTCTTCCTCTGGCTGTAGGAGAGCAGGGCTTTGTCAATATCCTCCTTACTAAAATCTGGCCAGAGCACTTTGGTGAAGTAATATTCGCTATAGGCTGTTTGCCACAGCAGGAAATTACTGAGGCGGGTTTCGTCGCCGGTACGAATCAACAGGTCGACATCCGGTAAATCGGCGGTATATAGGAATTTACCAAATGTGGCTTCATCAATATCCTGGTGACCGCCACCGTCGGCCAGAATACGGCGAACTGCGTCTACAATTTCAGCGCGTCCTCCGTAATTGAAGGCGACGTTAAGTAGCATTCCGGTGTTGTTTTCGGTCAATATAACCGCCTCGTTTATCTTGCGTTGCAGACCTTTTGGTAGCTCGTGGAGTCGACCACTGTGATGGAGCTTGATACCCCTCTGATGAATGTCCATGATGTATCTATCAATGAAGTTCTCCAGTAGTCGAAAGAGACCTCGAACCTCAACTCTGGGGCGGCTCCAGTTTTCCGTGGAAAAGCCGTAGAGGGAGATGTATTTTATCGGGTATTCGTTGAGGTATTGAACCATGTTGTACATATTTTCTGCCCCTGCCCGGTGCCCCTGCAGTCTGGGCAATCTACGTTTTTCTGCCCATCGGCCATTGCCATCGGGTACAATAGCTACGTGGGTAGGGAGCCGGTTTAATTTTCTGGTATTTGCTGCCTTTTCGTTCATCTCGTCATCCGCAGTAAGGTGCTGGAGAGAGGCTAGACCTGCATAATTTCTACTTCTTTCTCTTTTGCGATTTCTTCGATATCGCCAGTGAAGCTATCGGTGAGCTTTTGTAGCTGAGTTTGGAGACGTTTGTGCTCGTCCTGCGAAATATCCTTGTTCTTTTCGGCTGTTTTGAGTTCATCCATAGCTTCATGCCTTAGGTTGCGTATAGCTATCCTGCCTTCTTCAACCCTCCTTCGCACTACTTTAATTAGCTCTTGCCGTCGCTCTTCGGTTAGTAGTGGGATATTTATGCGGATTACACGTCCGTCATTAGCCGGGTTCAGTCCGAGGTCGGATTTCAGGATGGCTTTCTCTATGGTATCGATACTCCCTCTGTCCCAGGGTTGGATAACGAGGAGCCTTGCTTCGGGGGCAGAGATACTGGCAATTTGATTGAGCAGGGTAGGAACTCCGGCATAGGCTACCTTCAGGTGTTCTATCAGGCTGGGTGAAGCGTGCCCGGTGCGGATAGTGCCCAAATCTCTCTGCAGAACCTCAATCGATTTCTGCATCTTCTTCTCAATATTCGGAAGGGTTGGGCTAGCCATTTTCCTTCCCGCCGGATATTATGGTGCCGATTGATTCACCACACACAGCCCGTTCTATACTGCGGGGCGCCAGGAAATCGAAGACCACTATGGGAAGCTTGTTTTCCAGGCACAGGGAGAGAGCTGTGGCATCCATTACTTCCAGGCGCATATTCAGGGCCTCAAGGTAGGTTAGCTTGTTTAACTTCTTGGCCCTGGGATTCTTGATGGGGTCAGCATCATATACGCCATCGACGTTATTCTTGGTCATAAGCAGGGCTTCAGCCTCAATCTCGATAGCTCGGAGAGCCGCGGCGGTATCGGTGGTCATATACGGGTTACCGGTGCCGCCGGCAAAGATAACGACTCTGCCTTTCTCCAGGTGGCGGATAGCCCGGCGCCTGATGTAGGGTTCGGCTACCTGAGCGACTGTTATGGCGGACTGGGTTCTGGTAGTTATCCCTTCTTTTTCCATCGCATCCTGAAGAGACAGGGCATTAATTATGGTAGCCAGCATGCCGGCATAATCGGCAGTGGCTCTATCCATTCCTTCCTGCTCGGCTGTTGCGCCGCGCCAGATGTTGCCACCACCAACAACAATGGCAACACCGACCCCCATTTTCACGACCTTCTTGACTTGCTGGGCTACCCTGGTTGAAATAGAGGAGTCAATGCCAAAATCGGCTCCGCCACTAAATGCCTCACCACTGAGTTTGAGTACAATACGCTTATATTTGGGAGTAGCCATTTCTCTTCTTTGTCATTCCCCTTAATATAGCCTGGATATCATGTGCTGGCAGTGCTATCTGCCTCTAACTCCGCTATTCTGGACTCAGCCTGTCCCAGTTCAAATCTGGCAAATCTGGTTACCTTGATGTTTTCACCAACTCTGGCTACAGTCTCGGTGATAATATCCTGGATGGTCTGGTCAGGGTCTATAATGTAGGGCTGAAGGAGCAAACAAGCGGTCTGTGGTTCTATATCAGCTCCTTCGGGGACCTGTTCTCTGGAGATAAACTGGGGGTCCTGGGCGGCGATTTGCATAGCCAAGTGGTGGGCTAATTCCTTAAATTCACTGGTGCGGGCAACAAAGTCACTTTCACAGTTCACTTCAACCATGGCCCCAATGCGTCCACCAGTATGGATATAGGTCTCAACCAGCCCTTGAGAAGCTGAGCGGGTTCTTTTTTTCTCTGCCTTCATAAGGCTCTGTTGTTTTATAACCTGGAGTGCCTTTTCCATGTCTCCTTCTGCCTCAAGAAGGGCATTGCGGCACTCCATAATGCCGGCTCCAGACTGGTCTCTCAATTTTTTTATCCTAGCTGTTGGAATTTTCATCTTCTCTATTCGTCATTCATCATCGGGGGTGAAGATAAAAGGCCCGCTATCTTCTGTGACCTTCATTTCCTCAAGTAGCTCCTCTCCACCTTCCTCTACTGTTTCCATGACCTGGCTGGTTTTACCTTCAATTACAGAGTCGCTAATTTTGCTGCATACCAGCCTGATTGCTCTGATGGCATCGTCATTAGATGGGATGGGGTAATCTACATCATCGGGGTTACAATTGGTGTCTACCATAGCTACGATTGGTATTCCTGCTCGTCTGGCTTCAGCTAGAGCAATACTGTCTTTGGCAATATCAACTATAAACAGGGCATCGGGCAGGCTGGTCATCTCCTTGAAACCAGACATCTGTCTGTTGAGACGGGCTATTTCCTCTTCAATCTTGAGGATTTCCTTCTTGGGTAACCGGCTAAAGCTACCCTTGGCTTGCTGGTCTTCCAAGCGGACGAGATAGTCGATGCGGGCTTGAATAGTGCTGAAATTGGTCAGGGTGCCTCCTATCCAGCGGTGATTGACGTAGTACATCTCACAACGTCTAGCTTCTTCTTCGACGGATTCCTGAGCCTGTTTCTTGGTGCCTACGAAAAGGATGTTGCCGCCGTCAGTCGCCAACTGCTTGACGAACTCGCAGGCCTTGTCCAGCATACTGGCAGTTAGCTCCAAGTTGATGATGTGAATACCATCGCGCTTGGTGAAGATGTAGTCCTTCATGCGAGGGTGCCAGCGACTTGTCTGGTGTCCAAAATGAGCCCCAGCTTCGAGAAGTTCTTTAATGGTGGTGCTATCTGGCAAGCTTGAACCCCCTTTCTAAGTTCTTAGACAGTATACCATACCCTTT
>CAZXWQ010000087.1:0-6555 GCA_964644545.1 uncultured Dehalococcoidales bacterium
CAAAAAAGCCTCTTATAACCAGCTGGGAAAGAACTCAAATCGCTGTAGCCTACAACCAGCACCGGCAAGAAAAAGCACAATTCATACGACAAGTAGCCAGCCAGCTTTGTGGTAGAGAGCTTGGGCTTTCAACCGTTCAAAGAGAACTAGCACGGTTGAGAAAGGAGCATCCGAGAGGTAGCACAGACCCGCTTGACGACCAGTGGAGCTTGGCAAGCCTTAGAGAATATCCTGTTGAGTCTAAGGATATCCCGTTCTTGCTGTATATACAATATACTTTTGATGCTAACGTGCCCGATGAGGCTAAAGAGTTTGCGCGAAAGAAAGGACGTAGTATACCCTTCCTCACTAATCGGTTGGCAATCTGGATTTCTCGCCTTGCCCGTCTATTACATACGGACCCTCGAGCCACCAATGATAATGAAATCTGGACAACACCCAGGTCTGCAAGTAAGAATTTTGGTCAATGGCCCGATTGGGTTGACGACCTTATCAGCATTGCGATGTGGTATTCAAATTATGAAATTGGCTGTGAGTTAACAGGAACAAAACCGATAAATACAATAAACTTTGACGCGCCAACATTGCAGCAAATCAAATTAAATATCCTGATGTATAACAAAGTCATATTAGAAAGCAGAGGCATTAAAAACGGAGATGAACCAAACGCTTTGGAAATACTGCAGTCAATGAAATTAGATGACATCGTACCAAGGGGAGGCAAACATGCGCGGTCATATAACAAAAAGGGGTAAGGACAGCTATACAATAGTCATAAATCTTGGCAGAGACCCTGAAACGGGCAAGAGTAAACAACAATGGGTTAGCATCAAAGGAACCAGGAAAGACGCTGAGATAAGGCTCTCAGAGCTTCTCAGCCAGCTTGATAACGGCCTCTATATCAAGCCAGGAAAATCCACGCTGGCAGAGTTTCTTAAACTATGGCTAAGGGATTACGCCAAGCCTAACCTTTCCCCTAGAGGGTTTGAGAGGTATGAAAGTATTGTCCGAGTCCATCTTACTCCAAGTCTCGGTAGTATCCCTTTAACAAAGCTACAGCCAGAGCGTGTTCAGAAGTATTACACAGCCAAATTAAACTCCGGTCTAAGTGCCAGAACAGTCAGGTATCATCACGTTGTGCTTCACATAGCATTGAAAACGGCGGTCAAGTGGGGTTTAGTTGCCCGCAACGTAGCAGACGCAGTTGACCCGCCTCGAACCCGCAACACGGAAATGCGGACCTGGAATGAAGATGAGATTGCTCAATTCCTTGAAACTGCTAAGGATAGTCCTTACTTCGCCCTATTCCACACGGCACTATTCACCGGTATGCGGCGTTCAGAACTGCTAGCCCTACGCTGGCATGATGTAGATTTCATATTCTCTCAGGTCTACGTCAGCCGGTCACTTCACCACCTGAAAGACGGAAGCTATGTTTTCACACAACCTAAGTCAGCCAAAAGTAAGCGTATGATAAAGCTATCACCCGATGCATTTGTTGTATTAAGTGAGCATATGGAAAAGCAAGAGGCAATATGGGCAGATACCGGGAAGCCTCTAACAGATAATGACCTGGTATTCAGCACCCCTAAAGGCAAACCGTTACGCCCTAACACAGTTAGCCGTGCCTGGACTATGCTGGCAGCTCGTGCCGGTGTCAGTGTTATCAGGCTGCGTGATGCCCGGCATACCCATGCAAGTTTAATGCTCAAAGCTGGTATACATCCGAAGATTGTCCAGGAGAGGCTAGGCCATGCCAGTATTCAGATAACCCTTGATACTTACTCCCACGTAGTCCCCGGGCTCCAGGATGCGGCGGCAGCCCAGTTTGATAAACTGGTATCTCACAGTTATAATAGCAAAAATAAGGCTGCTGAAAAGCGTCATTAGCAAATGGTTAGCAGAAAAAAGTTATGTAAATATAAATCCTTAATAAATGAAGCCAGGAGAGGTGTCCGAGTGGTTCATGGTGCCGCTCTCGAAAAGCGGTCTCCGCGCAAGCGGGGCGTGGGTTCGAATCCCACCCTCTCCGCCGATATGGTGAATTGTGGAGAGGTGCTGGAGTGGACTATCAGGCGCGCCTGGAGAGCGCGTGTAGCCTAAGGCTACCGTGGGTTCGAATCCCACCCTCTCCGCCAGAGTGGTACCCTTAAAGAAGATACATATTGCGTTGAACTGAAAGGAAACCTGCTATCAAGAAAGCAAATTTACGCTCCTTCTTTTCAGGGCTGGTGCCCCTATTTGTGCTGGCACACTTCAGTCATCACCTCATTGCAGCATTACTACAACCGCTGTTGCCTTATATCCGTGACGAGTTTACCCTTAATTATACTCAGGCGGGATGGGTGGTATCAGCATTCAACCTGTCTTACGGGATAAGTCAGCTCCCGGCGGGATGGCTGGCTGACCGTATCAGCCCTCGTATGCTGATTACCATTGGCATCTCAGGTGTGGGAGCGTGCGGGCTTCTGATTGGTCTCTCACCAACCTATATTATGATGGTTGTGCTCCTGGTGCTACTGGGAGTAATGGGTGGTGGCTATCACCCGGCCGCTGCCCCGCTAGTCTCAACTTCGGTTGAGGAGAAGAACCGGGGCCTTGCACTGGGTCTTCACCAGATAGGTGGGACGGCCAGCTTCTTTCTGGCTCCCCTGATTGCTGTTGGCATAGCCATTGCCCTTGGTTGGCGCGGGTCATTCATTGCCTTAGGAATACCGACTATGATATTTGGTATCGTACTTTATGTGCTTCTGGGGCGGCGGGGAGACATCAGAAGTACCGAACAATACACCAACAACCGTGATGCTGAGACACCATCCACTCCAGGTCATTTGCGCCACTTAGTACCGTTTATTATTATAGGGGTCGCCCTTCAGGTCTTTATTTTTTCCACAATATCATTCATACCGCTTTTCGTCGTTGACACATTTATGGCCAGTGAAGCGATAGGAGCCGGGTTACTGTCCATTGCTCACTTTGCCGGATTAGTGGCGGGACCCTTAGGCGGTTTCCTCTCTGACCGCCTGGGAAAGGTACCGGTGATGCTGGTGGTGAGTCTGATTGGTGGACCGGCTATCTATCTACTTAGCCACGTTTCTATGAACTGGAGCATCTGGTTGGTAGTTCTAGCCATGGGCACGTGCCAGTACATCGGCATGCCGATATCAGAGTCCTATATCATTAGCCACACGCCGGAGCGGAAGCGCTCAACAGTACTGGGCATATATTACTTCGCAAGCCGGGGAGGTCCCGGGCTGGTCATGCCAGCACTGGGCTACCTTATTGACCGATTTGGCTTTGATGTCAGTTTCACGACTATGGGTGCTGTGCTACTGGCGATAACACTCGCCTGCTCCGTATTTCTATGGGGAAGTCGTGACCGCCTTCCGCTCGAAAAGATTTCTGAATAAGGTTCCTGTAATTTCCTATCCGCACTCGTTTTCACAATTGTCTTCAATGAACCCCTGTGCTAGAATAGCAATGCTTTGAAAGTAAACAAGAAGGACATCAAGTACTGGGTGGGCTTCAGCTTCATACCGGGCATAGGCCGGGTGAGGCTGAACCAGCTTGAGAGCTACTTTGGTAACCTGGAGGGTGCCTGGACAGCTACTTCTGCCGAGCTAAAGAGTGCCAGACTGGATAGCAGCGTCATAAAGGCTGTTACCACCTGGCGCCCAAAGATATCTCTGGAAGCGGAGATGGAGAAGCTGGAGCGCTACGGGGTGCAGGTGTTTACCTATCATGATTCTGGCTACCCGTCCCGGCTGAAAGAGATATACGACTACCCGCCGATACTCTATGTCAGGGGTTCCCTGCTTCCTCAAGATGAGTGGTGCCTGGCAGTAGTAGGTACACGACGGGCTACTGTCTACGGGAGGCAGGTAACCGAAGAAATAGTCGCCGACCTGGCTCGGAATAAAATTACCATTGCCAGCGGCCTGGCGAAAGGGATTGACTCAGTAGCCCATCGAAGCGCCCTCGAGGCAGGAGGCAGAAGCGTTGCTGTCTTTGCCTGTGGGCTTGATATGGTTTACCCCAGTGAGAACACTGACCTGGCTCGCCGTATAATGCAGCAAGGGGCCTTGATAAGCGAATACCCTCTGGGCACCAGGCCCAGACCTGATAATTTCCCCCGCCGTAATCGAATCATGAGCGGAATAAGTCTGGGGGTTCTGGTGGTAGAGGCCGGAGAGTCAAGCGGAGCCTTGATTACCACCAACTGGGCGCTTGAGCAGAACAGGGAGGTTCTGGCTGTTCCGGGCAGCATCCTGTCACCAGCAAGCAGAGGTACGAATCACCTTATCCAGGAGGGTGCCAAGCTGGTTAGAGACTATACAGATATATTGGAGGAATTAAATCTCACGGCGGTCGCGCAGCAGATAGAGATGAAAGAGGTCATACCGGCATCTGATACCGAGTCCCTCCTGCTAAAGCAACTGTCTGCTGAACCAACCCACATAGACGAAGTCTGCCGCAGTAGCGGTTTACCAGTATCAACGGTCAGCAGTACTCTGGCGATGATGGAGCTTAAGGGGCTGGTAAGAACGGTGGGGGCTATGAAATATGTACTGGCCCGCGAAATGAGAGAGGAATACAGGGTAAAAGTAGAATAATAAAAATGGGGAAACAATTCGTGCCTAGTTAGGCGTGAATTAAGGGAGTTATGTCAAGCAAGAAGAAGAGTCTGGTTATAGTAGAGTCGCCGGCCAAGGCAAGGACACTGAGCAGGATTCTGGGTGGCGGCTACAGTCTTAAAGCCTCACTGGGCCATGTAAGGGACCTGCCCAGGAGCGGTCTGGGGGTAGACATAGAAAACGGCTTTGTGCCCAAGTACGTGGTGCCCAGGGCGAAGAGTAAGACTGTAAATGAGCTTAAAAGGGCAGGCAAGGAAGCATCCATAATATACCTGGCGACCGACCCGGACCGGGAAGGTGAAGCTATATCGTGGCACCTGGCAACAGTGTTGAAAACCAATAAGAAAACTTTCCGCCGTGTAATTTTCCACGAGATAACCGAAGAGGCAATCAAGCAAGCCTTTAAGCACCCCCGCGCCATAGATATGCAACTGGTTGATGCTCAGCAGGCAAGGCGCGTCCTTGATAGACTGGTTGGCTACAAGATTAGCCCATTGCTGTGGCAGAAGGTAAGAAGAGGACTGTCAGCGGGTAGAGTGCAATCGGTGGCGTTGAGAATTATCGTTGACCGCGAACGCCAGATTGAGGGCTTCGTCCCGGAAGAATACTGGACGATTGAGGCTGAGCTTGTCAAAAAAGCAGCAGTCGATAAAAAGGAGGCTTTCCGGGCGGCGCTGATTGGTCTTATCGACGGCACCAAGCTGGATATCGGTACTGAGGAAAAGGCAAACGAGGTTAGCCGCCGGCTGGAGGAGGCCGACTACAGCGTTAACAAGGTTAAAACCAAGAAGGTGACGCGCCAGCCGGCGCCACCGTTTATCACCAGCACCCTGCAGCAGGAAGCCTGGTACAGGCTCCGCTTTTCCGCCAGCCAGACAATGGCTATTGCCCAGCAGCTCTATGAAGGTCTGCCGATAGGTAAAGGGGGCAGCGTGGGTCTGATTACCTATATGCGCACCGACTCTACCCACGTAGCACGGTCAGCGGTAGCTGAAGCCCGGGAGTTTATCAAGAGCAAGTATGGTGACGAGTCTGTTCCACCTCATGCACGTTCATTCTTCAAAACTGTCAAAGGGGCACAGGAAGCGCACGAGGCTATCCGTCCCACCAGAATCAGGCGGGAACCGTCTGCGGTCAAGCCGCACCTTAACAGCAACCAGTTCAAGCTGTATGAGCTTATCTGGAAGAGAATGGTAGCCAGCCAGATGACGGCGGCAATATTCGATAGCACCACGGTTGACATTGAAGCGAGATGCACCGATACCAGAGACAGCTACCTTTTCCGAGCTTCGAGCTCGGTGAATCGATTTGCCGGGTTCACTATTCTCTACAGTAGAGAGGAAGGTAAGGAAGAAGAAAAGAAAGGCTCGCCGCTGCCCAGTTTAGAAAAAGGTGACGCACTCAAGCTGCTGGGGCTGTTCCCCGAGCAGAATTTTACCCAGCCTCCGCCACGGTTTACTGAAGCCTCCTTGATAAGGATGCTGGAGGAATGGGGCATCGGGCGGCCGAGCACCTACGCTCCAATCCTTTCGGCAATACAGGAGCGGGAGTACGTTATGAAATCCAAAGGGAGCTTCCAGCCTACAGAGCTTGGATTCGTGGTCAATGACCTGGTGAGCAGTTGCTTCCCGAATATCGTTGATACCGAGTTTACCGCCAACATGGAGGATGAACTGGACGAGGTAGCCCAGAAGAATAAGGAGTGGGTGGAGGTTGTCCGGGACTTCTACACACCGTTTGAGAAGAGCCTGAATAATGCCTTTGAGAAAGTGGAGAGGGTCAAGCTAGCCGACGAGCTAACCGACGAGGTATGCCCCAACTGCGGCAAGCCTCTGGCAATCAAGACGGGGCGGTACGGGAAATTTCTTGCCTGTAGCGGCTATCCCGACTGTAAATTTACGAAGTCGTACCAGATTAAGAC
>CAZXWQ010000088.1:0-5285 GCA_964644545.1 uncultured Dehalococcoidales bacterium
GGCGATTTCTTCAGGTGGCAGAGGCTTAACGGCACAGGGGCGCAGGGGCGTATTGATTTGTACCTCGTCCGGTGAAAGTATCTCAGCGAGCCGCGCCATCTCAGCGGCACAACCCCTGTTGTCGTCAGTAAACATCATCTGCAGGGCCAGTTTCCCACGATATCCACCCCTGAAGAGGCGAATGGCTTCAACTATTTCAGCGAGGCTATACCTTACCCTGGGCCGGTTAATCTGGCGGAACAGCGCTTCATCCGGTGCGTCCACCTTGGCGACGACAACATCGGCCTTACCGAGCTCACGGCACACATCTTCACGGGGCATAAGGGAAGAATTGGTGAGTACCGCCACCGGAACGCCCAGAGTTGACCTGACCAGTTCAATTGCCTCGCCCAGGTTGCTGGCCAGGGTCGGTTCAGCTATCCCGGAGAAGGTAGCGTAATCGATGGCTATCTTACCTGCTGCCCCTAACTCCTCGGCCAGTTTATCCAGGCTAACAAAATCCCTTCGCCTGACCATCGGGCGAACAGTCCTGCCCAGTTGACAGTAGATACAGTCGAAGGAGCAGACCTTGGTTCTGGTGGACACAATATCTATACCCAGAGACCTGCCCAAGCGCCAGGATGCAACCGGACCGTAGAGGATGGAACTCATCAGCCCTGCTTCGACTCCCCTTTCTTCAGGAAGAGCTTGATGGTCTTCAGCTCCCCGACTCCCTTCAGAGAAGAAACCACAGCCACCAGGATATTGGTAATAATATCTTTGGGGAAGGAGCTCAAGGTTATGGGAGTATCATTTACGTAAAGAGACAGCCTTTCCCTTTGAGGCTTGATAAAGCCGTTCTCCAGAAATTCTGCCATACCCTTGATATCGTCCAGGGAGAACTGCCTGGTCCTGGTTTCGAGTGGTTCATCAGTGGCTATGGCGATGAGCTTCTTGATGCTGCTGAAGGGTGCGCCAACCTCGCGCCGGTGTACTTCTATCTTGGGGGCGTTGTCTTTTTTGAAACCCTCGGTCAGGATAATATCGTAGTCCTCACCGAAAAGGGGAGCTATCTCCTCAAGAGCCAGCGACTGCGGAACCGGCTTAATCAGTACAACCCTGTCCGGGGAACTAAGCACGGTAGCCTCGCTTCCAGCCTGGATATGCCGCCAGCTATCCTTGCCTGGTTCGTCAAGGGTCATACCGTTGGGGGCGTGCTTGATAGTAGCTACCCGGTATCCCCTCGATTTCAGCTCCTTCGTCAGCTTTTCCAGAAGGGTTGTTTTTCCTGATTTTGATTTACCTACAATTGAAATAATGGGTGGCATTCTCCGTTTTCCTCCGATTCCGGCTATCGCTTGCGGTAAGCCTTCTTCCAGGGCTCTTTCTGAATGACAAGGTAATCTTTAATAGCTCCTCTCAGGGTATCGGCTGCCAGTAGAGCGCAATGGACGCTCTCCTCAGGCAGTCCGCCGAGGGCATCCAGGACATCTCGCTGGCGGACCCTCAGTGCTTCTGGAATGGCCATTCCCCTGACCAACTCGGTAACCATGCTCCCCGAAGCAATACTGGTGCCGCAGCCATCAGTCCAGAAGGTAGCATTAGAAATCCTGTTATCATTCACCCTCAGCCAGACCTGCATGGTATCGCCACAGGGACCGGTTACGCTGGCAAACCCGTCGGCATCGGGGATGCTGCCCACATTTCGAGGTTTCATGGCGTGGTCGATAACCGTCTTCGTGTAGCTAGCCTTCATGTCCTCCATTACCAGCCTTTCAAGGTCATCCAATTCTGAGGTCATTTTTACATCTCCTATAAGTGATGTTACCTTATCTGAGTCTATATGTCCAGATTGAGAAGGTAAGGGTGAGATTGCTTCGCCCTTCATTGGAAGGGCTCGCAATGACAGGCGGAGGGAATTCTTCACTTCGCTCCGGACAAGCCTCGCAGTGATAGAGGGGGAGGGAATTCTTCACCTCGCTCTGTACAAGCCTCGTAATGACAGAGATGAGAAATTTAGTACAAGCCACTTACTGTGCTTTTGTCGATACAGCCTGAAGAAGAGATTCACCCATGCCACTGACAATCTCAGAATCGTAGCGCTCGATGCCGCCCTCATCACAGAGCTTAGCCAGCTCCGGGTCTATGGGTAGCTGTCCCAGAAGAGGGGCTTGAGATGCCTGCGCCATCTCCTCACCTTTGCTCTGGCCAAATAGCTCGATTCTCTTATCTATTTCCGATACGTATAGATAGCTCATGTTTTCAACCACGCCGAGGACAGTTTTATCCATTTTCTGGGCCATGTTTACCGCCTTCTTAACTATCATGGTTGTTAAATCCTGGGGAGTGAAGACAATAACCACCCCGGATACGGGGATTGTTTGCAGTACGGTAAGCGGGGCATCAGCGGTGCCCGGCGGCAGGTCTACAATGAGGTAATCGAGTTTACCCCAGAGCACATCTTCCCAGAACTGGGTGATAGCCTTTGACATGAGAGGCCCGCGCCAGATAACAGCGCTATCTTCCTGAGGTAAAAGAAGGTTCATGGACATGACCTCAATCCCCGACCTCGATATCACCGGCAGAATCCCGGTATCACTGCCACTGGGTCGGTTGATGATGCCAAACATCCTGGGGATGCTGGAGCCTGTAATATCGGCATCCAGAATACCCACCTCATAGTTGCGGCGTCTGAGGGCAACGGCTATAAGGCTACTCACCAGCGATTTACCTACCCCCCCCTTACCACTCATCACGGCAATGACATGCTTAATCTCGTTCAGGTCTGCAGGTTTAATCTCTGTAAATTCCACACTCACATCGTTTATGTCGGGTAGCTTCTCCAGTACAGCCTTTGTCCTGTCCCTGACCCAGTCCTGAGTCGCCGCATCCAGGGCCGCCGAAGCCAGTGTGATATTAACCTGCTGGTCAGATACCGCAACCTGCCGAACCAGATTCAGCGCCACCAGGCTACGCATCACCCCAGGAAGCAGCACCTCGTTAAGACTCTCCGTTACCTGCTCTTCACTTGCCATAGATTTTTCTCCTTTTTACTTCATCTCAATAAATGTCCCCATCTAGTGGTCACATACGTCGTCGCCTACTTCCAGTGTGCCCCTGAGGTATCTCAAGACAGCCTTTTCGGGGTCACCTTCCAGCACATTGGTGGCAACCGTGATATGGTTCTCACTAAACAGATTTTGGGCTCTGGAGCCCATGCCACTGGCGATAATGACAGAAACCCCCTGCTCTGCCAACCACACTGGCAGCAAACCGGGTTGATGACCCGGCGATGTAACGACTTCCCTTTGCAAAATCTCCATCCTCGCCTCGTCGACATCAAACAGGCCAAAGTGCTCACAATGGCCAAAGTGTGTAGCAACCATGCCGTTGCTCATCGGTACTGCAAATCGCATCTCTAAACCCTCCTGGAGTGTATTTCACTTGGTACTTACCCTCGGCGGCAGGTACCCTCTACAGAGCAGGGCGGCGCTTCGCAACGCTCTGTCCGGCCACAGCAGGTGGTGCCGGGTTCAGAGGAAGCTTTCCCTATCACATAGGATGCTGAGATAAGTCTCTTCAGATTCTTGCCGCCGCAGCCGGGACATACGGTATTCTCACTATCGGCACTGCGCAGAAAGACCTCAGAAACCTGGCCGCAATCCTGGCATTCGTAATCATAGATTGGCATCACCCTTCTCCTTTCCCACGTTCAAGCGTTCCAGCAACATCCTGCCATAGCATCTTTATTTGCTGCGAAATTCCATTAGTAGTGTATTCTACTACCGGCAATCCCTTGACCAGCGCTTCAGTGGCCACATCGTCATAGGGAATCCTGGAAGTCGTCTCTATTCCCTGGCTGAGGCAGTACCTTTCAATCTGGCGAGCTGCCTCCTCGTTGATGTCATACTTATTAATACAAACCATAACCGGTATAGTAAAGTGATGGCAGAGTCCAATAATCCTATCCAGGTCATGTATCCCCGACATTGTAGGCTCGGTAACGATTACCGCCAGGTCTACGCCGGACAGGGAAGATATGACAGGGCAGCCGATACCCGGGGGCCCATCACTAATAATGTAGTCAAGACCTTCCTCGCGGGCAATTCTTTTCGCCTCCTGCCGGACCATTGCCACCAGCTTTCCCGAATTCTCCTGGGCAACCCCTAACCTGGCGTGGACGAGGGTACCGTAGCGCGTATCCGAGATGAACCAGTGTCCGGAGAGATTCTCCTTCATAATGATAGCATCTTCAGGGCACACGTTGTAGCAGAAGCCACAGCCCTCACAGGATACAGGGTCAATCCTGAAATCGTCAATTGCATCGAAACGGCACACGTCATGGCAAAGCCCGCACCGGGTACATTTCTCCTCATCAATAAAGGCAAGCTGTCCGCTCCAGAACTCGGTCTCCTTCCTGAGGGTGGGGCTGAGTAACAAATAGAGGTCAGCGGCGTCCACATCGCAGTCAACCATCAATTTGTTTGTGACCAGAGCCGCCAGTGAACCGACAATGGTTGTCTTTCCCGTTCCGCCCTTGCCGCTCAGGACCACGACCTCTTTCATTGGGGCTTTCCCTCTCTTACTATCCTTTCAATATCATTGTAAAGCCTGACGAACGCCTCTTGCCACTGTGGCATACCTTCCACCAGAGCAATTCCACGGGAGTAGAGCTGAGCAATCTTCATATCGAGCGGTATCCGCAGCAGGATAGGGATACCCTTGTGGCAACAATACTCCTCAACCCGGCTATCCCCAACGCCATCGCGGTTAATGATTACGCCACAGGGTATATCCAGGTGACCGAGCATCTCTACTGTCAGAGCCAGGTCATTCAGGCCGAAGGGAGTAGGTTCGGTGACCAGCAAGCAGAAATCGCTATCCTTTACAGACTCAACCACCGGGCATGATGTCCCCGGGGGAACATCAACAATGACTAGCCTCTCCCTGTTGATATGCTTTTTTGCCTCCCTGATTATGGGAACTGCCATCGCCTCGCCGATGGTGAGCTTGCCGTGGACAAAGTCAATCCCTGTCGATTCTCCGAACTCAATGATACCCGTTTCTTTATCTATCTCAGAGATTGCATTTTCCGGGCAGATGTAAGCGCAGGCTCCACAGCCGTGGCAAAGCTCGGGGAATACGAGGACATGGTTACCCCACACGGCAATGGCATTGAAAGCACAGACCTGGGCACACTTGCCACAGTAGGTGCATTTCTCGTCATCTACCTCGGGAACCGGAATAGTAACCTTCTGCTGGTGGTTAAACATCGGCTTGAGCAGAATGTGAGCATTGGGCTCTTC
>CAZXWQ010000088.1:5385-6482 GCA_964644545.1 uncultured Dehalococcoidales bacterium
CCCCAGGAAGGTCCGCTTCCATCTCCCCTGGGCATAGTTAGACCTCCAATTAAAGAACTAATTACCCTCAGCTACATTGGCGGAAGGTCACAAGCGCCTGTGCTACATGTGGGACAGCTTATTTCCGAAAAATCGGTTATGCCCGAATGTGGGCTGAAGAACGAGGAAAGAAGCCGCCTCGGATTCGAAGCATTACAACCAGGACAATTCAACCTGGAACCATCTTCACCAATGGACTGACGAACCTCAAACTTGCTCCCACATTTGGTACACTGGTATTCATATATTGGCATATTCTACTCTTTCTTCTTTCCCAGCTCGTCGATACGACGCTGAATCTCAGATAGCTGTTCTGCCAGCACTTGCGCCTGGGTCTTGAGCACTTCTATCTCCTGCTCGGGGCTGGCCGGCTGAGGGCCTGGGCCAACGTCAGGTGCTATTCCAGCCCCCATACCTCTACTACTACCCATGCCCCTACCCATACCACGACCCATACCACCGCCCATGCCACCACCCATGCCACCACCCATGCCACCTCCCATGCCACCTCCCATGCCACCTCCCGTCCCAGAGTGGGCAGCGGCGCTGGGCTGAGAAGCAGCTTGAAACTGACCTGATTTATAGGCTTGGATAGCGTCTCTTATTTTCCCGCTAACACCAGTAATTACCTGGATACCGGCAGCTGATAGTACCTGATAGGCATTAGGACCAGAATTACCGGTAAGCACGGCCTGCACCCCCTTGCTAGCAATCATCTGACCGGAAGAGATTCCAGCTCCACCAGATTGCATAGCACTGTCATTATTCACTGCCTCGAACTCCATCGTGTCCAAGTCAACAATAATGAAATACTGGCAACGTCCAAAGCGTGGGTCGACCTCATCGTCCAGGGTTGTACCTGTAGCCGACAGGGCGATTTTCATGACTTACCTCCTATTATACTAAAGCTTGTTCAGGGCTATTCCGGCTCTTTCCCCAACTCACGCACTCTGGCTTCAATCTGGTCAAGCTGACTCTTCAACATGTCAGCCTGATTTCTCAGGGAATCAAGCTCTTGCTCCCGCGTAATCTGCGGAGCAAAGGGAACTCCTCCATAG
>CAZXWQ010000089.1:0-2265 GCA_964644545.1 uncultured Dehalococcoidales bacterium
GAAATCCTGCAGCTCGACTCCAACCGCCGCCAGAAGATGACCGAGCTGGAAAACCTGAGGCATTCCCGCAAACAGACCTCCCGGGAGAGACAGGCAGAAGCCGCCGATGAGGGACGTGCTCTCCGTGTTAGAATCAGAGACCTGGAGGAAGTGGTCAGGAGCCTGGACAACAATCTGGAAGACCTCTTGCTTCAGGTGCCCAATATCCCTCACCCCTCGGTACCGGTCGGCCAGGATGAGACCGATAGTCCAGTAGTCCGTTCCTGGGGAGAACCAAAGAAGTTCGACTTTGAGCCAGCCCCCCACTGGAAGCTTGGAGAGTCATTGGGCATCATCGATTTTGAAAGGGGGGTAAAACTATCGGGCTCCCGCTTTTATGTACTCAAGGGACTGGGCGCCCGTTTGCAGAGAGCCCTTATCGCCTTCTACCTCGACCTCCACACCACTGAGCACGGCTACCAGGAGATTTACCCGCCCTTTATGGTAAGAAGGGAATGCATGTTTGGTTCCGCTCAACTGCCAAAATTCGCCGACAACCTCTACCATGACGATGAAGATGACCTCTGGTTTGTACCTACGGCTGAAGTTCCCCTAACCAACCTCCACCGCGACGAAATCATACCGCCGGGGATGCTCCCACTCTACTATGTCGCCTACACCGCCTGCTTCCGCCGCGAGAAAATGTCCGCCGGTAAGGATACCCGCGGCATAAAGCGGGGGCACCAGTTCGACAAGGTGGAGCTGTACAAATTCACTGAGCCGGATACGTCCTACCAGGAGCTGGAGAAAATGGTCAACAATGCCGAGCATGTCTGCCAGAAGCTGTCTCTCCCCTACCGGGTTAAAGAGCTTTGCACTGCCGATTTAGGCTTCGCCTCTACCAGGTCATATGATATTGAGATGTGGGCGCCGGGCTGTGCTGAATGGCTGGAGGTAAGCTCCTGCTCCAACTGCACCGATTTCCAGGCACGGCGGGCTAACATCCGCTACCGCCCTTCTCCTGATGTCCGACCCCGGTTTGTCCACACCCTGAATGGCTCAGGACTCGCCCTGCCCAGGGTGATGATTGCTATCATGGAAAACTACCAGCAGCCCGACGGCACCATCACCGTCCCCGAGGTGCTACAGGATTTTGTTGGGGTGAAGCTAATCACCTCCCCTTAAGAAACTGCCAGCTATCCAGGATCTCCTCAGCCTCCCGGATTATGCCGTCAATGAACCCCTTGACTGTCGGCACCCCGTCTATTGCCCCAACGGCCAGCGAACCCACCCGGCTGGATTCCGCCTCGCTCGGCTCTGCCCCGCCTGTGAGCTCGGCCCAGTCGGAGTGCCTCGGCTGGATTCTCTCCAGCATCGGTAGCCATTCCTCTAGAGGCAATTTATCTCTCAGCTTTAACACCTTCTCATACTCCACAGGGTCGGAAGATGAGAGCACCCGGTATCTAAGCTGAGGGTTATCAGGACTAGTCCGGACCATTGCCTCCTTGCTGGCCTCATTCACCGGGCACTCCTTGGTAGCCATAAAGGCAGTACCCATCATTATACCGTCAGCACCCATCCCCAGAGCACCCAGGAAACCGCGAGCATCACCGATGCCTCCGGCAGCAATAAACGGCACCTTTAGTTGCTTCGTCCCCCAGGTGGTGGTGGTGAATGTCGGCAGCTGCTCCGGATTCTTAAACCCAACCCCCTCCAGCCCGACCACAATAACAGCGTCTGCGCCCAGCTCTTCCGCATATAGAGCATCCTTCACCCTCGCCGTCTTGTGTACCCACTTCACCCCGCCTTCCTTAATTCGGGGAGCCAGAGCATCGGGTTTATAGATAGCTGTCTCTACCTGGACACCCTCTTCAATACATACTTCCAGCATCTCCTCAATTTGCGGACAAATGCCAATGCTCAGGTTCACCCCGAATGACCCTTCCGTAGCATCCCGGCAACTCCTGATATCCTCTCGCAGCTTCTCCGGTGTTCGAGATACAGAGGCAGTGATAATACCATGCGCGCCAGTCTCGGCTACAGCCGCCGCAAACTGCCAGTTGCCAAATCCGGCATAGGCGCCCTCCAAGATAGGATACCTGCAGCCCAATAGCTCGGTTACCCTGGTTTTCCACTCCATTTATCTCCTCCTGCAAAACTTCTTGACCGCTAAATCGCCACTTAATTCATATAGAGCATAGCGGAACGAACAGCCCACGTCAACGCCCCTTTTCAAACAAAAGGTTTGACGCCCCTCGTAGCAAATTATTATAGTTAACTCACCTG
>CAZXWQ010000089.1:2365-6464 GCA_964644545.1 uncultured Dehalococcoidales bacterium
GGAGTGATGTATCAGTTGCTCCACAACTTTATTGGTTCTCTTTCTTTTTAAGCTCGTCTATTTTTTCTCTGAGGTACTTAAAGCCCGGTGTCAAACTTTCGGTTATGCTCTGAGGAAGAAGAGTCTTGACCGGATGTCCCATATTTAAGCGCCCGCCGGTTACCAGCAAATGCTCAATGACGAAAAATAACAAATTTGCCGGCAGGCCTATCGCAATTTCATAATCATAGGTGCCGGAGAATGTCCGGTCACCTGTACCCGGTATCACAATTTGCGGTTTCTGAGTAACGAACGGCATCAGGGCTCCTTTGGAGCACGATTCCCCAAACCCTGAAAACGAAGAGGTAGGGATATTCCCACCTTCATAGGCTAGGGCATGAATGATGTGAGTTATGTTTTCCCCGGTACCATACACCAGCACCGAGTCCGGGATTATTATCGTCTCCGGCAACGGCGAACAGATAAATCCTTTATACCCGACTGGTCTGCCAGGACTTTCTCCACCACCGCTACTGGTGCCGGAGAATCGCTCCTGCGCCTCCAGGTCCTTATGCCAGGTCTGTAGAACCTGACTTTGTATGAGGTCTTCACGAGGTACCTCTTCCCACCCTTGACTAACACTTGAAGGCGTGCAGAAATTATCGTCGGATGTCATGGCTACTGACCATCCCCACCGGCGAGCATAAGTGAAGGCCTGACATAAAGACCACTTCTGTCCTTTGTCTGACGGCCTACGGGCACCCTGGGGAATCTCAGCCACGCCTTTGATGTACTTTATCGCTATCGGATAGGTAGAAAGATGTAGCTTATCATATAACTCTTGGCCCGCTTTTCTGTAATCGTCTATTGTTTTCACAGGCAGTCTCCTCCCAAATGCAGCATTTCTTACACGAAGAATAGACCGCCTCCCACCGGAATGTCAACAGTACGTTCAGGCTCTACTTCGTAACGGAAAGTTCAATATCTCAGTCGGCCAGCACATGGGTTAAGCATGTTTTGTTACTGTTCGAGATAGAGAGCACGTCGAGCCTTAGCCCCACCGTATCACATAGTGCACAGTACCGCCCGTGACGGTCTCACTGCGCAAGGAAAGTATAATATATATCAGATTCCAGGAGTCGTCTTGCGTTTCTAGATCCAGTTGTGCCAGGCTATCGCCAGGCTCGAGCAGACCACTTACCCACGTGATGTTAAAGGTATCAATATCAACACCGTCCTCGCTCATCCCCAGGGACTGTGAGTCCCAGACATTCGCCAGAGAACCCTCACCATCAGAAAGGTTGGTGCCGTTAAACGCCAAAGAGTCACCGGTCCAGACATTGTCTCCTTCGCCGACAAAGCAGGTCAGTGTCGCCGCGTTTTCCTCGCCTTCGATTGGCTCCGGAACGACAAAGCCGGTAATCGTGCCGCCCGGCTCGCTATCGCCATCGAAGTCAACGTTCTGATCCATACCGGAGTAGATAAAGTCGTCATAGAGGTAGAGCTGATGCCCCGCCGTCTCGGGGCTGGAGTAAATGATAATGAGAGACCAGCCGGCATAGGACCATTGGTTGCCGGTATCAGCGTCCACTCCGCCAACTGTGAATGTCCCGTTACCGGTATGGTTTTCATCATCACCCAAATCAGAAAACTCTTTAACGAGCCTGGATACGTCCAGGTAACAGGCATAGGAATACTCCCCAGGTTCATTCTCAAGTACAGACGATTTGGATGCCGTTATTTCTTCATTACCTATCTGCGGGTCGCCCTCTTCATCAACATAAACCTGGTCATCATTTATCTTAAAGATGATGGATGTATCCGCTGTAAATATCACTTCAGCTACAGCGAAGTTATCGACATAGCAATATTCTCCTGAACCACCAAAGTTTTGCAGATAAAACCTCATTTTGAAATCATCGGTCAGATACTCATCGGAAACGGTGTAGCTGAAATACTGCGGTGTGCTGCCGATATCGTGGGAAAATGCCGTAATCATATCACTCCAGGTGCCGCCGCCATCCCCGGAGAACTGAAATCGAAGAGCATCTGATGACTCTAGCGAACCCTCCTCCCAATGTTCCCAGCTGACCTTAACCGTTCCGGAAGCATAAGAACTCAAATCCAGGCTGTTTTTCATAGTAAGATAGCGAGTAGATTCTGCCCCGCTACTGTAATGACTTCTAAAGTGCCCAGAGTATATGTTCCAGCAACTGCCAGAAATCCAATCACCAAAGTCTGAGCAGTCGTCTTCCCACATTGGCTGTGCGGTTCCCTCGGCAAACCATCCGGACCAGTAGAGATAGGCGGCAATCACGTCAGCATTCGAGAGAATATCAGTGACCTCGGCATCGCTCTCAGCAAGCAGCTCATCACGGATATCGTATGAGTCAGGGACGATGTCTCTCATCAAAGAGTTGCCGACGGCGCGATAGTCACCGGCAATGGCGGCGCCCATTTTGCGTAATTCGCATTTGGACGCGTAGGCTTCAATCTCGGTCCCACCAGCTACTGATGTGATTTTGAAAATCCTGGTGTCAATATCCCAGGAAAGAGGGATGTCACTGACGCCGCTGGTTACCATCCAGGAAATGGCTACCGGACTTACCCCTGGCTGAGTGGAGGTAAAGTCAAAGGTGATGTCAGTTGTCATCGGTACATTCAGGGGGTTAACATCGGGAAAGAAATCGAAAGGAACGAATGTAAAGTCCCAGACCACAGCCTGACCACCGGCGTAGTCTTCCACTGTAGGAACAGAATAATAGTCATCAAATGGGTCTTCTTCCAGGTTACTGGAGCCAGTTACGTAGGTATAACCGAGCGGCAGCCATACCCCGAGCGATTCGACCATTAAATCGTCCTCTTCGCCTTCACCGGGATAGAAACTTATCTTTATCTGGTAGCTTGTCTCACTGGGGGCAGTGCCCGCCACCATTAACTTATTTGAGTCAATAATGTCTCTGGCTTCAGTCGGGCTTAGCGGTGCTATGTCCTTAGGAATCCAGATATTCTGGACAGTCACATTAGCTGTCAGGTCATTTATCGGCTCGGTTAAACTGTATGACCAGGTAGTATCAAAGTCATAGATATCATAAGCCGGGTCATTTAATAAAACCTGCAGGCGGTCATACTTAATCTGCCAGAGGGCGTCTTCTATTCCCGAATCAGCCGCATATAGTTCGTCTGTCTTTTCCTCATACACCTTCCCGGTTTTAAGAGAAGTGCCTATGTGAGACAGGACAGGCGGAAGGGTAAGGCTGCCTATCAGCAGTAAAGCCAGGACCACAACGAGAGCCTGCCCTTTCTCCTCACGCAGACATTTAACAAGGTTAGCTTTTATTTTCTTAACCATCTTTTTTACAACCCGGGGCGGGGGGTAATCTCACGCACCTTTGTTACGCTGACTGCGTTTGAGCCAGTACCAACAGTGACGGTTAATTCCACCGTGAGCACTCCGCCGGTAAATTCACAGCCAGTATTTTCCGATACTGAGTTGATATACTGAGCCACAACAATTTGACCTGGCTCTCCACCGTCGATAGAATAGCTCCGCCTGAGCTTATTGTCTTCTATGGAATAGGTAACTTGATGTTCGGAATTATCCCACTCAATCCAGCTTAATGTAAGTGGGAAACCTGAAGCTCCGCCGGGCTCTACAGTCTGGGACATCTGGGCATCACGACTGAGCCAGTATATAGCATTCATTGTGTGCCTGCTGGCAGTAGTATAATCGCTGTTCCTGGCGCCCTGGCTGAGCACCTGGACAGTAGTCATAGCGGCACCAACACTAAGGAGACCGATTATGGCAAGAGCCACGATGACCTCAATCAAGGTAAAACCTCTCTGCCCTTTCATTATCCACCCTAATTTACGAAATATCATCGGTTTAGCTTGTAGCTCTCCAGCGTTTCTATATCCTTATCGTGATGCCTGACAGTCACCGTTATTTTCTGAATATTACCATTGCGCAGATTATCAACATCAATTGTGGCTGAATATCCGGCATACTCCGCGGGAATTGGCACGGGGTCGTAGGCGAAGGCGTAAGTTTGCTTCTTGATGTCCTCCAACTGAGATTCCGCCAAAATCCTGGCTGAAACATGCTCATCAGCAATCAACC
>CAZXWQ010000090.1:0-6421 GCA_964644545.1 uncultured Dehalococcoidales bacterium
TCCTATCGTTATGGCGATATTCTCCAGGTAACCGGCAAACTGGAGACACCACGTCAGCTTGCTGACTTTGATTATAAAGGTTATCTTGCCAACCAGGGAATCTACTCCACCATGCTCTATCCGAAAATAGAGATAGAGGACAGGGGAAAGGGCTTTAAGCCCCTGGAGTGGATTTACTCGCTTAGAAACCGCCTTTCCCTGACCCTGGCTGAGGTTTTGCCCGAGCCCCAGGCATCACTGGCTCAGGGCATAATCCTGGGCAAGCGGGGCAATATCCCGGCAGACCTCAAAGATAATTTCTCCCGCACCGGTACCGCCCACCTGCTGGCAATCTCCGGACTCCACCTCAGTATTGTTGCCGGTATTCTGCTCAGCACCGGCATCTGGCTCTTCGGCAGGAAACGCTACGTCTACATCTGGCTGGCACTGGGTTCAATCTGGGTTTATGCCCTGCTTACCGGTATGCACCCGCCGATATTGCGGGCAGCAATCATGGTCAGCCTGTTCCTTGCCGCTGACCTTCTCGGCAGGCAGCGCAGTGCCATTACGTCCCTCGCCTTTGCTGCCGCAGTAATGGTAGGTCTTAGCCCCCAAATATTGTGGACTGCCTCCTTCCAGATGAGCTTTGCGGCTATGGCCGGCCTAATCTTTATCTTCCCGCCCATTCAATCTTTGGGCAAAAAAACAGTCAACGCCGCACTGGGTGAAGACGGACCAGCAGTATCTGTAGCCAACTTCATTACCGATACCCTGAGCCTGACCTTCGGGGCAATTATAGCGGTCTGGCCGCTCGTTGCCTACTACTTCGGCATCTTTTCGCTGGTTGCTCCGGCAGCCACATTCCTTGCTTTGCCCGCACTGCCCGGCATTATTGTTACCGGAGTCCTGGCTGCCGTACTGGGACTTATTATCCTGCCTGTCGCCCAGGCTATCGGCTGGCTCGCCTGGTTATTCACCTCATATATGCTCGTAGTCGTCAATGGCTTCGCTGCCCTCCCCCTGTCTTCTATTGAGGTAGGTTCAGTTAATCCAGCCCTGATATGGGCCTATTATCCGGTCCTGGCCGCAGCTATCTGGCTCGCCAGCAACCAAAAGAGGCTGACCACGCTGGCGCCAGGAGCTGCCGACCGGCTGAGGGCAGGAATAGACAGGTCCTCCGACCTCTTCTCCAGGTTACCCAGGAAGTGGGTTATCCCGCCGCTGCTGGTGGCAGCCATCCTGTCATCGCTTGCTGCCGCCTCTATGCCCAATGATAACCTCCGTGTCAGCTTCCTTGATGTCGGTCAGGGCGATGCCATCCTCATTCAAAAAGGAAACCAGCAGGTTCTGGTTGACGGCGGGCCCAGCCCCCAGGCAATAAGCCGGGAACTGGGTAAAAAAATGCCTTTCTGGGATAGGACCATTGATATGGTAATACTGACCCACCCCAGCGCTGACCACGTTACCGGTCTGGTAGAGGTACTTCACAGGTACCGGGTCGGACAGGTGCTCTATCCTGACCTGGACTTTCATTCCAGTATATACGACGAATGGCTTAGCTTTATTGATGAAAGAAATATCGAATACACGTTAGCCCACGCCGGGCACGAGATTTCCCTGGGGAGCCACGAAGTGTTAATAGAGGTGCTTAACCCTCAAATCCCCCTCCTGACCGATACCCAGTCCGATGTAGACAACAATGGGATGGTGTTACGGGTAAGCGCCGGAGAGGTGAGCTTCCTGCTCACCGCCGACGCAATGTGGGAGGCAGAGTTTGAGCTTATTACCCGCCGGGCTAACCTGGCCAGCACCGTCCTCAAGGTGGGCCACCACGGCTCCACCACTTCTACCAGCCCGGATTTCCTCTCGGTAGTCAACCCTCAGATAGCCGTTATCTCTGTTGGTGCCGATAACAAGTTCGGCCACCCCACCGATGAGGTAATGGACAGGCTAATAGAGAAACTTGGCTCGGAAAACATCTACCGCACCGACCACCACGGCACAATAGAATTCATCACCGATGGCGAAAGGCTGTGGGTGAGGGTGGAGAGATAGGATTTTAAGTTGATAATCCAGGCAGTCCAGTAGTATACTCCCTATATAGAAGTATCGAATAGCAATAGGAGGGGTCGACATGAGGACTTTTCAGGTTATTCGGGGTGGCGTTGTTTTTGAGCTTCAGCCTGAGCCTGAACGGGGCTATACAATAACTGTTCCCTCCCTACCCGGGTGTATATCATATGGCGAAACCTTTGAAAAGGCTATGGAGATGATAAAAGACGCCCTGGAAGGCTGGTTAGCCGTAGCCAAGGAAGAAGGCGTACCCATACCAGAGCAGTTTGAATCTATTGAGCCTGCTGCCATCTAAGGATTCTGCCTTATGAGACAAGAGCTACCAGTATTGAAACCCAGGCAGGCGGTAGCAGCTTTGGAAAAAGCAGGCTTTCAAATAAGAAGGCACACAGGCAGCCATGTAATTATGTACAAAACTGGCATTCGCCACCCTATTTCAATACCTCTTCACTCCGGAGACCTGCCAAAAGGAACACTGAGAGCTATAATCAGACACGCAGGATTAACCGTAAACGATTTTTTAGGCTTTCTATAACTGACCGATGGCGAAAGGCTGTGGGTGAGGGTGGAGAGGTGAGAATATGCTGCGTCTTAGAGTTATTGACAGTCTCACATACGAGGACTCTACTTAAGTATCAATATGTGAACGAATGATTATAAACAATATAGGGCCAGGGACAGAAGCCGTGACATTTATACTATAAAGTGGACGTAGGAATATGGGACTTATTTCTAAGGCAAGGACAGGTACTGGTCGTGTTATACAGATAATTGGGATGCTTCTTTGGGGTGGTTGTGGACTCTTAATGTTTAT
This sequence comes from uncultured Dehalococcoidales bacterium, assembly GCA_964644545.1. GTDB lineage: Bacteria > Chloroflexota > Dehalococcoidia > Dehalococcoidales > Fen-1064 > CAZEBT01. The sequence goes on from CAZXWQ010000090.1 coordinate 2,867, forward strand.
CTGGACTCTGTATGTTCTATTTTCCACCTTTGGCATTTGGACTATCTTCGTTGGTTTTTTCTTAGCACCAGTTACCTATTTAGCTTCTATCTTCATCATATGGTTTTCTACGGGAATCTTCCCTGTATTCTTGCTCGTTCCGTATATAGCTTCATTCTTTGGTCTTGCCTTGGTAGCTATTGGTGGAGCTATAAGTGGAGAAGATTAGAATAAAGATTATCCATTGATAACCCGCCATATATTTGGGGGGATTGAACAAGGTGAAAGGTAATAATAAGTTCTTCCAGACTCTACTTATAGGACTAAGCGTTCTATTAGTCGGCTCCGTTGTAGCCTGCGAATCAGAAGCGCAATCGAGGCAGCAAATCGTAGATTATATTGATACTATGATGCCAGTAATGGGAGCACATGCAGACTGGTATGATACTCAAAACAGACTATTTCAAAAATCAGACCCAGATTATAGCAAGTTTATGGTAGAGCTTAGAGACCTTTTGGATAGGATGGAAAAAATATATATGGATGTGCAGACTTCAATGCCTCCAAAGGTAATGCGTGAATTCAAACGCAACTGGAGTCGAGAATGCGAATTGTGTATATTAGCTGTAGGCAAACTACTGCAAGCTCTAGACGAAGGTAATGTAGATTTAGTATTTGAGGCACAAGAACTCATGTTTGAGGCTAATAATGTTAAGAACGAGACCACCGAAATATTACTTGACATACTTCAACAATATGATATTGATATTAGTGATTTTTAATAGGACAGACCAACCTATTACATCTTTCACCATTCCCAAGCTTTTCCATTTCCCCACCTTTCCTCAAGTGACAATGGCTGAATACACCTTCAATCTACCCTAAAAAATTACTGACCTCGGATACCTCTGAACCTTTTTTAATTTTCAAAATATGGAATTCCGCACCTCCTCATCCACGCAATTGCGCAGTTACTCTTTCCAGTAGCTCCTCGTCCGTCTTTACCCCCCTCACATCCAGCCGGCTCCCCCGGAACGCCCGCACCATCGCCTCAATCAGCTTCGTCTTGCTGAGCTTCTTGCCACCGCTGAACTTCGCTGTCGAAGCCAGCCCCTCCAGGTAAGCGTCCTCCTCTCGACGCAAAAATACCGATAGCTTAATCATCGGACTTATCGGGGCTGCCACTGGCTCCCTCTTCTCCGGTGCCGGTTCCGGCTGCTCGGCGCCGGTTAGGCGGTCCAGAGCACTCCCGTAGGCAAGCTCCTCGGTAACCTTAACCCTTTTCATTTCATCACCTCTTCTGTGAATAGTCGGTAGGCATTAGCTCCGTCAGATTTGGCGGCATACGTCAGGATTGACTCCCCGGCTACCGGGGCTTCCTTGAAGCGAACACTGGCTGGAATTATGGTATCAAATACCCTTATCCTGTCACCGAAGGCTCTCTTGGTAACTTCGATAACCTCCCGGCTGTGCAATGTGTGCAAGCTGGTCATGGTAAACAGCACGCCTGAAATCTGCAGAGCCGGGTTGAGTCTATCCCTGACACGTATAATCGTGCTCAGCAGGAGCGCCAGCCCCTTCATCGCCAGGAAATCAGCCTGGAGGGGTACTATCACCCTGTCGGCGGCGGCAAGCGCATTGATAGTCAGCAGCCCCAGGCTGGGCAGGCAGTCCACCAGTATAAAGTCGTAATTCTCACGCACCGGCTTCAGCATCTCTCTCAGCATCAACTCCCGGGTGAGTGCCCCCACCAGGTCAAGCTCGGCCTGCGATAGCTCAATATTAGATGGGGCCAGATATACGTTTGGGTTACTGGTACTTACAATAACATCGTTTATTAACGGATTAATATTCCCTCTGATGGTACTGGCCAGGGCATCGTAAATGGTGGGTTTGAGACTATCCGGATTTAGCCCCATTGTAATTGTGAGGCTGGCCTGAGGGTCCCAGTCAATGAGCAGCACCCGCTTCCCGTGCTCACTCAGACCCTGGCCCAGAGCCGCCGCCGTGGTTGTCTTACCCACTCCACCCTTCTGGTTGGCGATGCAGATAACCGGCATAACTCAAACCCTCTTTCCCGGTTAGTATAGCGCAATTGCGTAATTGCGTCAATACTCCATTGCGTAACACTGACAGGGCGAAATCTTGTACTTGACAACATCAATAATTATGTTATAATGGGCTTCTTCTTAACCTGAGCATAATTTTACTTGCCCATTCTTTATATAAGGGGGGTGATGCCTATGCTCAACTGCCATTAGCACATTGCGAAAAAATACTGAAAGGATTAATAAAATATGGGAAAATATTTAATGCTCTGGGAACTTGATACAACTAAAATACCGGATGACCCCAAGGCACGCGGCCAGGCCTGGCTGGCCATGCTAGATATGGTTAAGGAGGACCTGAAATCAGGTATGCACACCGAATGGGGAACCTTCGTTGGCGAAATGAAGGGATATGCCGTCTCCGTGGGCGATGAGGTAGAGCTTGCCAAGCGTATGCAGCAGTTTTTCCCCTTTGTCACCTTCACAACACACCCAGTCATGTCAATAGACCAGTTAACCACCCTGGCCAAATCTATGGCGGAATAACCCGGTGAATTCCACCGGGTGACGTCGGGGCTATATCCCCGGTGTTATGACGGGCGGGCGGGCACGCCTTCGTTCCGCCCGCCTTTTCCTGTAAATGCCCGGCTTTCCTTGACGGTCAGCAAGCAGAAGTTTTAGAATGGCGGCAGTATGAGAGAGGTTGTGGTACTGGGAGCCGGCCTTCATCGCTACGGCATCTACCCTGAGAAACCGTTCTTTTCCATAGGGGTGGAAGCGTGCCTGCGTGCTTTTGAAGACGCCGATATTCAGTGGCGGGATGTCGAGGTCGGCTACTGCGGTTCTGTCAACATTCCGGTGGCCAGCGGTCATATCATCGCCAGTGCCCTCGGCACTTATGGAGCGACTATGACCAACGTGGAGAATGCCTCCGCCAGCGGCTCGTCGGCATTTCGAGAAGCCTATCTCGCTATCGCCTCGGGTATGCACGATGTCGCCATCGCTATCGGAGTGGACAAGTTGAGAGAGTACCGCGGTGCTTCTCCTCAGGACGCAGAAACGGGCACCATGAAAGCGCCGAGGAATACCGGACCGGCACAGGCTTTCGCCTTCCGTGCCCGGGAACACATGGCCAATTACGGCACAACGGTAGACCAGCTTGCCATGGTCTCGGTGAAGAGTCACCGCAACGCCAGCTTTAACCCCTACGCCCACTATCAGAATCCGGTAACACTGGAAGAGGTTCACCAGGCACGCATGGTGGTTGAACCATTAACTGTCCTTCACTGCTGCCCCTGGGACGAGGGAGCAGCGGCTGTTGTGCTCTGTGCCGCTGATGTGGCATCGCGTTTCACCCGCAAGCCCTGCCCCAGAGTCCTCGCCTCGGTTTGTACCGGCCTGACCGGGGGAGACCCGCTTGTCGACCTCACCCAGGTTACCGCCTACAAAGCGTACGACATGGCCAGTTGTGGCCCCGAAGACCTCAACCTGGTTGAGTGTCACGATGCCTTTACCATCGAGGAGATTC
>CAZXWQ010000091.1:0-6399 GCA_964644545.1 uncultured Dehalococcoidales bacterium
CGGGGCCATTCCCCACGTAGAGCCCTGACTACAGCCTCCAAAGTGCGTTGGCGTAGCTCCATGAACGAGCGGCCCGAATAGAAGGCAGAATGGGCACTGACTATGGTGTTTTCCAGCTTGAGCAGCGGGTTATCCGCATTGGGTGGCTCTGGATAGGTAACATCCAGCCCGGCTCCGGCTATATAACCTTCGGAGAGAGCAGTAAAGAGGGCAGCTTCATCGATAATTTCGCCACGCGCCGTGTTGATAATGCAGGCGGTGGGTTTCATCTTCTTGAACTCATCCAGGCTGAAGAGAAGTCTCGTCTCCTCAGTGGCGGGGGCATGGACGGATATGAAGTCAGATTCCCGCAGCAGGTACTCAAAATCAACCTGCTCAGCACCCATTTTCTTAACTGCCTCAGCAGATAGATAGAGGTCGTTCACAATTACCCGCCCAGCGAAGGGCCTTGCCTTTCGTACGAAGATACTGCCGATTCTCCCGGCTCCCACAACGCCAATTGTTTGCTCGCTAAGGCGAAACATAGGCATTCTCATAGCAAAGATTTCCAGTTTTCCCACCTGCCATAAGCCGTTTTTGGTCGCTCGGTCCACGGGGATAAGCTTTCGTGACAATGCTAAAAGCAGGGCTACGGCGTGGTCAGACACTTCAATGATGCTGGCATCGGGTACGTAAGCCACAGCCATTCCCTGCTCAGTAGCGGCTTCCAGGTCTACGTTGTCATAGCCCACGCCCAACCGGCTGATTACCCGGCACTTTGTCATTGCTTCGATTACTCTTCTGTTATAAGGCTCTATCGTCCCTGCCATCACGGCGTCAGCATCTCCAGCATTCTTGATCAGGTCATCCTCCGTCCAGACTCTAGCTAAAACAAGCTGAGCGTCTACCTGTGAGAGCTCCGCCTCATAGTCGGGGCCACCGCCTACTCCAGAAACAACCTTAAACGACATCGCCTTCTCGTATCCTCCTTTGACCTGTCTGGTGCATTATGAGCAAAATTACTACAACTCCGTGAGAGATACTATAGCTAGCAGGAGCGCGCTTGTTAAGAACTACTGGTGGTTGAACGCTGGGCGACCTTCGGGGGAGATAATACTGGTAATGCGGTCAGCCAGAAAAATACGGTTACTTGACTGGCGGGGCAGTGCACCGGCAGCAGCTAGTTCTCCTTTCTTACAAGTTCCGCACCCTTATCAAAAGCCACTATATTAGCCTCGAATGCCCTGGGAAACCTTTCCTGCAGCACCGGTTCCAGTGATTTCTTCTCCAGTGGCAACAGGCCTGAGCCAACCAGAGCGCCAACTAAAATCACATTGGCCATGATGGGGTTCCCCAGTTTCTGCGCTTCCTCGGTGGCATTTACTACCATTGTCCTGGCTGATAGCTCCTTGATGTCTGCCATGAGTTTATCCAGTCCCGGGTATTTAGCCCCGGTGCCGGCAATATCTACGGCGTGTATTGGTCTTGGGTTAACCATAGTGATGACTTCCGGGTTGCCGTACTGCGCCAGCATACGTATCGCTTCCGCCGGTTCCATAGCAACGATGATATCAGCACGACCCTGCGGGATAATCGGACTGCACTGGATTTCCTTTGAGACCCTTATGTAGTTTATAACCGACCCGCCCCTTTGCTGTGCCGGGTAGCTCTGCCCAAATGTTACCAGGTAACCTTCCCTCATCAGAGCATTGCATACCAGTTCTGATGTCACTACATTGCCCTGCCCGGCAATACCAATAATGATAAGGTTAAGCGGGTCTTTCATCAATTTCTTCATTATAGTACTATCTCCTTGACCAGTTCTCTCTCCTTTGGTACCGATGCCTCCCTTACGATTGCTCCCTGGGGACATATATCGGCACACAACCCGCATCCACAACAGAGGATCTCGTCTATTTTAGCCTTGCCCGCTTCCTCATCCCATACCAGTCCGGGGCACCGGAATATCCTGGTGCACAACCGGTTACAGCCACAGGTCTCCCCCAGGCACTTCTCCGAGTCCACATATACCCTGTACGGAGGTTCCTCTCGCCTGGCTCTTATCAGCTCGCACTCACGCCGCATTATCACCACCCTGGGACCTTCTCTCTCGTCGCGCATCACGTCCAGCAGCGTTGCCGTGGTCTTTTCAAGGTCAAAGGGGTCGCAAATCTCAACCCGTACCCCCATCGAGCGGCATATATCTTCGATACTAACCGTTCTTGCCGGCTCTCCGGTAGCGGTCGTTCCTGTTCCCGGGTGAGGCTGAAAGCCGGTCATAGCAGTGGCGCTGTTATCATAAACAATCAGAGTGAAGTTGGACTTGTTCCAGACGGCGTTTAGCAGTGCCGGGATACCGGCGTGGTAGAATGTAGAGTCACCAATCCCACCGAGCACTGGCTGGTCGAAGCCGAACTGCCCCAGCTTCCCCAGGCCGTCAGCCACTGCCGCTCCACTTCCCATGGCGTAGACAGTCTTGGCTGTATAGTATCCGCCTGGACCAATTCCGGCACTCATGCAGCCGTTGTCGGCGGTAGCGAAGCCAAGACGCCCGTCCAGCTTGAGCGCGTTCTTGATTGCCCAATAGCTGGCGCGGTGTGGACAGCCGGGGCACGGAATCCCGATTCGTATGACAACATCGCTTTTTGTCGCCCCCTCAGCTTTCTTGCTGTACTCGGCATCACGGGGCTCGTAGCTGAGACCCATTATCTTGGTTATTGCTCTGATAGCACTGTCCGGGTTCAGTTCTCCGTAAGCATCCACGTGCCCGGAGCGCTTGCCGTAGAAGGTAGGGCGTGGGCTGTCCGGCGGCAGGCTGGCCGCCAGTTCCATGACACTGCGTTCCACGAATGGGTCAGTCTCCTCCATAAACAGGATTTTCTGCGATTTACCCAGGTGCTTCTCTACAAATTTTTCCGGCAAAGGCCAGAGGGTACCCAGTTTCAAGATACCTACCCTGTCCTCGAGCCCCAGCAGCCTCACCGCCTCCTGTGAGTATAGCCAGCAACTGCCACAGGTTATAATCAGTAAATCCGCCTTGTCCGGTCCCACATACCGGTTGAACGGTGACGACTCGAACTTCTCCTGTGCTTTATCCAGCTTCTCGTGCACGGCGGCATGTGGGTTGGCTAATCTTCCCGGCCTATTGAGCTCAAAACTTGCCTTCTGTTCTCTTCTGGGTAGCTTGCCCAGTGTCACATTTCCTCGGGTATGAGAGATTTTAGAGACACACCGCAACATGCAGAAGGTGTCTAACTCCTCCGAAAGGTCAAAGAGCCATTTTGTCATGTCCTTGGCTTCCTGGAAGTCACCCGGTTCAAGTAATGGAATATCCAGCCACTTGGCTACGGGTCTCGTGTCCTGCTCATTGGGGCTGTTTCTCTGCCCCGGGTCGTCGCAATCTACCAGAACCAGTCCTCCTCCACCGCGCAAACCCCTCTGCACAATTGTAGAGATGAAGTCCAAAGCCACATTCGTTCCGTTCTGCTTCATGGTAGCCATAGCGCGAATGCCACCCAGCGAAGCGCCAGCCGCGTTCATCATGGCTACCATCTCATTCACCGACCATTCGGCGTAGATGCCTCTCCGTTTGGAGACTCCGGCAATGGTGGGGAGAATCTCTGATGACGGCGTCCCCGGATACGAAGCAACAAATCCTATTCCTGCCTCCAGCGCACCGCGGGCAATAGCCTCGTTACCCATTAACAGCAGGGTGGTGCCCGGAGCATCTATATCAATATCTGGCATCTCTATCTACCTCCTTAATTCGTTATCTCCTTCTAGGCAAGGAGCTTATCGGTGAGGCTCTGTGACAGACCAAGGTAGAGAAGGTTCTTCTTGTCACCGCTCCTTTTAACGATTTCCTGCAATGCCCGTTTCTTCTTGAGTAACGCTGCCTCCTTGAGGTGGGCCAGGTTTTCAACAGGCAGGCTATCAATCTCAAGTTTCCCTTTCGCTTTAGCCGTCTCCATAAGCTCAGCACCGGCATCGGTGCGGATAATGACTGTATTCCAGCCCTCAATGCCCTCTACGGAGCCGACCGAGATATCGGCAAACTCCGATGTCATATCCAGGCAGTAGGCGCAGGTTGGCATGGTGAATTTTCTGATTTCGTCCAGCGGGAACGACATTATTCCCGACGGGGTATAGGCGTCAAACCTGTTCGCCGGAGGCGGTGGAATATCAAACTTGGTCACCCACGGCAGGTTAAGGTGCTCACTCAGGAACTGGTGGAATCCATCGGGAGATAGAGCCCACGTACAGAACAGCCCAATAACCAGCCTGGTATTGTTCACGTCAAACCGATTCTTCGGCGGCTCTTTCTTCATCTTGCTTATAGCCAGAGCTTGACACGGCGAGGTAACTATTCCCAATCTGTGGTTACTATCCCCGGGGATGTGATTGTAGGTCTCCAATACAGGACAGGCCATATAGCTGGAACCGGCGCACTGGAGCACCTCCTCGGCACTTTTTGCCAGGAAGCCCTTCGGTGTCTTATCGTCGGTTGTCCTTGTCACGACCGCGTTGTCAATAAGTCCCTCCGCCATCGCCAGTAAAAGGAGTGTAGTTACTGCTCCCCCGTATTGCGCTCTTCCTCTGATACCGGCATCCGTTGACCTTGCTATCAGCACCTCCCTGGTAGTGCCCAGTTCATCCTCACTGTACGGTACTCCGAACACCTGCTGGCTAATTGCGTCCATGTCTGTGTAGGTTCGCGGGCAGTATTGATAGCATTGCCCTTCCTCCAGAGTGCAATTATCCAGAAGAACTATCCTGCCTTTGTAGGGTACCAGATAAGGGCAACCCCCGGCACAGGCGCCACACAGGGTACATAACCCCTCGTTTATAACTTCAGTGAATAGTTCCTTAGAGCCCTTGACCTTGCCATCCATGAACTTCTCCTTTCCATTTGACAACAGCAGCCTTTAAGAGTACGCCTTTACGGAAATCCACAAAATGTTTCGTTTTGCGAGCTCCAGACCATGATAAGCTACTGCGTGCTAGCTGTCAAGAAAGCGTGCCGGCAGCATCGGTAACTGTGGGGCAGGTGTAGCCCGGGCAGACTCTACCTGGACCCGAACATCGAAGTGACCGGGAAACCTGAGACAGGTTGTAGCCAAAATATTGCTTCATAAGTATTGATAGGCTATAATCATGCCCAAAAGGACGTAGGAGTTTCTACCTTTTGCTGAAGTTGCTTCCTGCGCGAGAGGCTGGAGGTTCAAGTTCGGTATTGCTCACCTTTTTCTTTGTTCCATTCTGTCTGGTTGTCCAGTGAGAGAATAATGAATGAACAGCTTTTAAAGTCGAAGTTTCTGGGTGCCCTGGTGGGTACCGGCGTGGGAGATGCTCTGGGGGCACCATTCGAGGGCTGGCGTAAGGTTGAGGTTGAAGAAATCGAAGAGGCGGCCCGGTTATTGAAAACTCTAACTTATACCGATGACACTCACATGATGATTGGTGTTGCTGAATCGTTAGCCAGGAACAAGGGTTTTGATGGTGAAGACATGGCATGGACATTCATACGGAACTATGAGCTTGAGCCGTATCGTGGCTATGGGCCGGCACCCCCTTACATTTTTCGATTGGTAAGGAGTGGTGTGGCCTGGGACCAGGCTGCTGAAAGGGTGTATCAGGGCGGCTCCTACGGGAACGGTTCGGCTATGAGGATTGCGCCCGTAGGGGTATTCTATCATGATAATCCACCCTTGCTGAGAGAGGTTGCCCACAGATCGAGCCGCATTACTCATGCTCATAGCCTTGGTAAAGAAGGGGCTGCTTTGCAGGCTTACGCTATCTCTCTGGCTACTAATATGGAATCACCATTTGCTCTGGACCAGGATGATTTTCTGGCAAAACTAACCGGCTCTGTTGAGGACGAGGTCTACAAACAGAAGCTCGATAGTTTGAAAAGGCTTCTAACCAGTCCCGACAGGTCCCAGGTTGTGCTTGAGCTGGGGAACGGTATTGAAGCTTTTAATTCGGTGCCGACAGCTATATACTCCTTCTTAGCTGAGCCGGGGTCCTTTACTCAAGCTGTCCGGCTGGCTGTTTGCCTGGGTGGGGATACAGATACTATCGGTGCCATGACCGGAGCCATTTCCGGGGCGTTCCTGGGTATTGAAGCGATACCTGTTAGCTGGAGAGACAGGCTGGAGAACAGGCTATACATAGAAGAGCTGGCTAACAAGTTGTTCTCAGCGTATATGGGCATGAGGCGGAGGACGCAGAGTTAAGAGGAAAATAATAACCGTAGTTTTATGGTTGCTTGTTGACTTATAAGGTTGGCTATATTACAGTGTAAGTGGGTCAAGTAGACCGGGTGACCGCTCGCCTCAGGCGGGAGGAAAGTCCGAGCTCCACCGGGCAGGGTGCTGGGTAACGCCCAGGAGGGGTGACCCTACGGAAAGTGCCACAGAA
>CAZXWQ010000092.1:0-1782 GCA_964644545.1 uncultured Dehalococcoidales bacterium
AGGGCATACATGGGCTGAGGATAATTGGCCCGTGTATGCCCCTAGAATGTGTTGGTGTGTTATGTCGTTAGAAGTCTCGATACGTGAAGGCGAATCGCAAGATTCACTGTTGCGTCGTTTCCAGAGGGTTGTACAGACGAGTGGAATTCTGCGGGAAGCAAAGGCCCATCGTTATTTTCTATCCAGAGGAGAGACGGCACGTTTGAAAGCGCAGAAGAGCGCCAGACGACGGCGCAGTTCCGGCTAAAGCACAAAACAGCCAATGAGCAAATTGTCTCAGGGTTGAACTCGGCATAGTACTTGAGGCAATAAAGACCGTGCCGGGTTACGAAATTAAACAAAAGGAGCATTAGTATGAAGATATACGTGGGCAACTTATCTTATGATATCACTGAGGAGGAATTGCGCCAAGAATTCACAGCTTTTGGAGAGGTTGAATCGGTGAGTATCATAACGGATAAGTATAGTGGACGGCCAAAGGGATTCGGGTTTGTTGAAATGCCATCAGTGTCGGAAGGTCAAGCCGCAATGACTGCTCTGAATGGGAAAACTTTAAAGGAGCGGACGCTAAATGTTAGTGCGGCTCGGCCTCGCTCTGACAATAGAGGCGGTGGGTCGTATGGTGGCAGAAAAAGCGGCGGATTCAGTGGAGGAAGACAGAGAAGGTATTAAACTCTCTTCTTATTTATTTCTGCTTAGGACACATAAAATATATTCATAGCTCCAAAGGGTCATTGGTTTAGGCGTTAGTGACAAATAGCAGTCCAGGCCTAACCTGAGCACCGAAGAAGGGTGGGTAATATGAATATCTATGTGGGTAACTTACCTCTCGAGGTGACTGAGGAGGAACTGCGGCGAGAATTCACAGCTTTCGGAGAAGTGACATCCGTAACCATTATGAACAATAAGTATATTGGTAGCGGGCAATCTCGGGGATACGGATTTGTTCAAATGACATCGCAGTCTGAAGCTCAAGCCGCAGTTGCCGCCCTAAATGGGAAAACACTTGGGCACAGGACAATTGATGTGATTCAAGCCCTTCCTCTTTCTAACAACGGTAGCAATGGCTCCCATAATCACCAGAGAGGAGGCAGGTACAGTAGGCATGTAAGGCAGAGAAGAAGCTAATCCTTTGGTCATAATCTACATGTCTAAGATGTATACTAATCAACCAGGATACTGTCGTTTTCAGTACTAGGCCTCTCCCAATGCTTGGAGTAACTCCTGTGAAGTAACTACGCTTGCCTGTCGTGGGAACACCTTTTCCATGAGTACCCGTTGAACCTCATCATCCCGGTCGGCACAGCAGTCAGAGAGAACTATTAATCGGTAATCTATGTCAGCAGCCCACCGTACTGTTGAGAGCACACAACCGCTGGTTGAAATCCCCATCAGAACCAGCGTCTCGATTCCTTGTTTTTTAAGTATTTCATCCAGGTTCGTAGTCGAGAATGGTCCGAAACGCTGCTTGGTAAGCACTGGCTCTCCAGGTTGAGGAGTTACTGCAGCGTAAATTTCAGTCTCTGGTGTCCTCTCTCCGCGGCGCACTTCCACGTAGATGACAAAAATGCCATCGTGGCGGGCTTTTGCTAGGACTTTATTTGCCCTTGCCGTGAGTTCCTTTTGGAAATCTTCCGAAAAAAAACTCAATTGCCGGTTCTGGTAGTCCATGATAAGGACCGCTGTCTTATTTCGGTTAAGTGATAATTGCTCTGCCATATTCATAGACCCTCCTTACATATATTATAAGAGCTGTGGTACCTGTATTTCGCCGCTCTGTCT
>CAZXWQ010000092.1:1882-6386 GCA_964644545.1 uncultured Dehalococcoidales bacterium
GCCAGGGAAGCGGGGATTAAGATTGTCTCTATTGACCCGAGATACCATGATACCGCAGCAACCCTGGCCAGCGAATGGATACCGATTATACCGGGTACAGATGCGGCAATGATGGTCAGCATGGCCTGCGTGATGATTAAGGAGAACCTCCATGATAAGAATTTCCTGGACAAGTATACCATCGGTTTCGACAAGTTCAGCGATTATGTATTGGGCGTAGAGGATGGTGTAGAGAAAACCCCGGCCTGGGCTGAGAAAATCACAGGAGTACCGGCAGAGACTATTGAGCGGCTGGCCAGGGAATACGCCACCACGAAACCAGCATGCTTGATGGACTGTCAGGGGCCGGCACGAGCTGCCCAGGGGGAGCAGTACAATCGTTGCGCCATACTACTGACTACCATGACGGGAAACATCGGCAAAAAAGGAGGGAGTGCTTGTGGTGGCTTGATGGGTATACCCTACGGACATATGTTCCGCAGTGCTGGAATACCCGGTATGAGGAACCCGGCCGAGGCAGGTAGCCCCTCAATTCGAGGCACCCTTGACCTCCAGCTACGGCTCGTGCGGAGAATACATACCAACAAGATATTTGACGCATTCCTGGAAGGAACGGCTGGGGGATACCCGGCGGACATCAAGATGGTCTGGTTTGCCGGCGGAAACCCCCTGAATCAGCGTGGTAATACTAATAAGGGCGTCCGCGCACTGAAGAGCCTGGAGTTTATGGTTGTCCAGGACCTTTTCATGACGCCCACAGCGAGATATGCTGATATTCTGCTGCCGGTATCCAGTTTTGCGGAGAAGAATGACCTTACCCGTCCCTGGCCCTCCGGCCCTTACCTCACCTTTATGAACAAGGCAATTGAACCATTCGGAGAGTGTAAAAGCGACTGGCAAATCGGCTGTTTGCTGGCAGAGAAGCTGGGCTTTGAGGACTTTGATACCAATTCGGAAGAGGAGTGGCTCAGGACATTCGTCAGGGAGAACCCGGAGTACGCTCAGTATATCAAGGATTATGATGAATTCAAGCGCGAAGGCATTTACCGGGTTAAAGTTGATGAACCCTACATCGCCTTCAAGAAACAGATAGAGGACCCGGAAAACAATCCTTTTTCAACCCCTTCAGGGAAGATTGAAATCTACTCACAGCGGGTGGCAGAGCTTAATAATCCGCTCTGCCCGCCTGTCCCTAAATACGTGCCAACCTGGGAGAATAGAGATGACCCGCTGGCAAATAAGTACCCTATCCAGATTCTGTCGCCACACCCCAGAGTCAGGGTACATTCCTCTCTACAGCATGTTGACTGGCTTGAGGAAGTAGACCCTCATGTAATGTGGATTAATCCGGTTGATGCTGATACCAGAGGAATCAGGGACGGTGACGAGGTCTACGTATTCAATGACCGGGGTAAGCTGGCTATTAAAGCCTGGGTTACCAGGCGGATAATACCTGGAGTAGTTTGTATCTATGAAGGGGCCTGGTTCAATCCCGATGAAGAGGGCATTGACCGTGGTGGTTGCGTGAATGTTTTGACTAATGACGAGTATTCACCGGGGGGAGCGGCAGCGTTGAAAACCGCACTGGTTGAGGTTGAAAGGGCATAAGGAAAGGAGCGAAGAATGCAACTGGGTTTTTACTTTGATCAGACGAGGTGTACTGGGTGTTTTGCTTGTGCGATAAGCTGCAAGGACTGGCATGATACACCTGCCGGGCCAGCAAACTGGATGAGGGTACTCTACCGCGAAGAAGGAAGATTCCCGCAATTATTTGTCAGCCACGTGGCTTCACCCTGCTATCACTGTGCCGAGCCGGTGTGTTCATTTGTGTGTCCCAATGAGGCTATCACCAAGCGAGACGAGGATGGCATAGTCGTGGTCGACCGTGAGAAGTGTCGCGAGGAACATGCCTGCGGCATTATTTCCGAAGCTGCTATGGGGCCTGATTTCCTCTACGGCGAAGCTGAGGCTCCCTGTCAGATAGCCTGCCCTGCCCGTGTGCACATTCCGGGCTACGTGGCGCTGATAGCCAAGGGAAAATATAAAGAGGCTCTGGACCTAATCAGGCGCAGGATGCCCCTGCCTTCGGTGTGCGGCCGGGTCTGTTTACACCCCTGTGAGACGGCGTGCCGCCGCCAGGATGTGGAGCAACCTGTTGCCATTATGGCTCTGAAGGGCTTTGTCATCGATTATGTACCCCAGGAACTCCCGGAGCGCCTCCCCCAACTATACAGGGACAAAGTAGCCGTAATAGGCTCGGGTCCGGCCGGCCTGGCAGCGGCTTATGACCTCATAAGGATTGGATACGGCGTGACTGTCTTCGAGTCTTTGCCGATGGTTGGAGGCATGTTGTCAGTAGGTGTGCCGGAGCACCGTCTACCCAGGGAGGTGCTGAAGAGGGATATTGACTACATCGAGGCGCTCGGTGTGGAGATTGAGACCAATACTCGTATAGACCTGGGTCAGGGTCTCGATGACCTCTTCGGCCAGGGCTATGGGGCAGCTCTACTTGCCCTGGGTGCTCACAAAGGGCAGAAACTAAACATACCCGGTGCTGACCTTGAGGGTATCATGGTAGGGACCTCGTTTATGCGCGATGTAAACCTCGGGGAGCAGGTTAAGGTCGGGAAGAAGGTAGTGGTAGTCGGTGGCGGCAATGTGGCGCTGGACTGTGCCCGCTCGGCTCTCCGCCTGGGTGCCGCCGAGGTGCATATGGCATGTCTTGAGCGTAAGGAAGATATGCCGGCCGAAGCCAACGACCTTGAGCAGGCTGAGGAGGAAGGGATAAAGCTCCACCCTTCGCTCACCCTAGCACGAATCTCAGGGGGTGCCGGTAAGGTCAACGGTGTGGAGTGCATTGAGGTAACCGGGCTCCAGTTCGACCAGGATGGACAGCCACAGTTTGATGTTGTCACCGGCAGTGAGCGTACGATATCCGCGGATACGGTAATCTTTGCCATAGGGCAGACGCCAGATACCACCGGCCTGACCACTGAGAGCGGGATAGAGACCAGTCAGAGGGGGGCCATCGTCGCTGACCCTGAAACGATGATGACCGGACGCCGTGGTATCTTTTCCGCCGGGGACTGTTACTCCGGAGCAACCAGCATTATTGAGGCCATCGCCAGCGGACAGAAAGCAGCCTTATACATAAACCGTTACCTGCAGGGAGACGTGCTCAGGGTAAGGCCTGAGAAGACCGTTGAGGAGGCTGACATCAAGGTGGATATTCCTGCCGGAACTGAGAAGCAACCGCGCCAGCTCATGCCTGTTCTTCCTGTATCGGAGCGAGTTTTCAATTTCAGGGAAGTTACTCTGGGTTTCACTGCCGAGGCAGCCACAGAGGAAGCAAAGAGATGCCTTAACTGCGCCGGTCACCTGTGTAAGGATGTCTGTCCCTACGCTGCGCCTCAGTTTGCCGACGAGGAGAAGGCTAAAATGCAGAAGTGCGACCTCTGCCTGGAGAGATGGGCTGACAACAAGAAACCTGTCTGTGTTGAGGCATGCCCCGTGAGGGCACTGGATGCTGGCCCTCTTGACGAGCTCAGGGTAAAGTACGGGGATATAAGGGATGCTAGCGGTTTCGTGTACTCCACGGTGGCCGAGCCATCAATCGTCAACAAATCAAAGAAGCGCCCCTGACAGTGAGTAGCCTTCGCTTGCTCCGCATGTAGGGATACAGTGGCAAACTACTCTGCAGTCCACTCCGGGTCCCGCTTCTCTACCCAGGCTCTCGGTCCCTCCTTGGTATCCGGGGTGGTAGAGTTGATGAGCATTGCCATCTCGGCCATCTCGAGATTAATATTCCGATACATATCTATGCCTCGCCATACGAGACGCTTGGCGAACTGAGTGGCCACAGGTGCTTGCGTGAATTGGAGGCAGAATTCCTTTGTTGCCGCAGGTAGCTCATCATGGGGAACAACCTTGCTCACATAGCCTATGCGCAGCGCCTCCTCAGCATCAATCATCCTGCCTGACCATATCAGCTCGAATGCCTTGGCTATTCCCACGATACGAGGCAGGAAGTAGCAGCCAGCGTCACCGGGGAGTAGACCCATTCGGACATAGTTCATTCCCACCCTGGCTTTATCAGACATTATTCTAATATCGGCCATGCTCGCCATATCCATGCCCGCCCCGGCAGCAGGCCCGTTTATCGAGGCAATATACGGCTTGTTAAAGCTCTCCAGAGCGCGAGGTATCTTGTGGACACTGAGTCGCATGTAGTTTCTCCTGGTGTAAAGGGGTGGTGCCTCGCCTCTACCGGCTGCTCCGCGCACATCCATCCCGGAACAGAACCCACGCCCTGCCCCTGTCACTACCAGTACCCTGACCTTCGGGTCACTCTTCGCCGCCTCAATCGCATTCACCCACTCATTGAGCATGGTGTCGGTGAAGGCGTTCAGGGTTTCAGGGTGGTTGAGAGTTATGGTAGCTATATAGTCCTCCACAGTATAGATTATGTCCTGGTATTTCATGGTTCTTCTCCCTTCCTTATTAA
>CAZXWQ010000093.1:0-6384 GCA_964644545.1 uncultured Dehalococcoidales bacterium
TGCTCGTGGGAGAAAGCTTTAACTACCTTCACACCGGAGAGGTTCTCCTGCAGGAGCGTACCCAGTTTGGCTATTCCTTCCTGGATATTCGTCCAGATGGGTCGTAACCTGCTCCCAATAGTGATTGCCCGGTAGGCTACCACTGGCATGCAGGCAAGACTTATCAGGGTGAGCTGCCAGTTCATTAGGAACAGCATCACGCAAATACCGATGAAGATAAAAGCAATATAGGCGGTACGGAGGACACCCATAGACACAAAGAAGCGGACTGCCTCCACGTCCTGGGTGGCACGTGACATCAGTTGTCCCGTCTGTGCTTTATCATGGAAGGCAAAGCTGAGGCGCTGGATACGGTCATAAAGTAGATTCCTGAGGTCATAGGCCACGCGCTGGCCAATGAATTCACTTAAGTAGGTCTGCCCGAAGCCAAATCCGCCTCGCAGTAGACTTGCTACTGCTATACCTGCGCCTGCCAGGATGAGAACGGTCTGGTTGCCCATTATCTCGCCGGTCTGGAAGTCGAATGATATCCCGGTGTCAATAGCCCGCTTCACCAGTTCGGGCACTCCCAGGGCGAAAACTGTGGCCATGAGAAGACATATATAAGCGACGGTCACCCATTTCCAGTATTTCTTGAGGAGTCCGAGCAATCTAATTAGTACCCGCATCGCTCCTAATTATAGCTGATTTAGAGGCTTAAGTAAAATTCTGGGAGACTGGAACCAGGTACGATTATTTGACATAATAAACATCAATGATGAGCTTGTGAGATATCTGATAGAATGATATAGTATATGATAATTCAGGGAGGGAGGTTGGTTATTCTGTTGGCGGTAAATATTTACAACGAATTGTTTTAATAATATTTACGTGGCTTCTGAGAGTGGGGGAGTGTCGGAATTGGCAGACGAGCATGACTTAGGATCATGTGCCGCAAGGCGTGGGGGTTCAAATCCCCCCTTCCCCACCACTTTGCTAAAAGCCAACCGGGTGTCCTAGAGGCTGGTATTAATTTTCGTGAGGAGGCAGAGAATGCAGCAGAGTGAAGAGGGTATGCTTACACCATACCGAGTACTGGACCTGACCGATGAGAAGGGTCTTATGTGTGGCAAGATAATGGGGGGCTTTGGTGCCGACGTTATCAAAATAGAGAGACCAGGTGGTGACCCTGCCCGGAATATAGGGCCATTCTATCAGGATAAGGTTGACCCTGAGAAGAGTCTCTTCTGGTTTGCTCTGAATACGAGCAAGAGGGGAATAACCCTGGACATTGAGACAACCGATGGGCAGGAGATTCTCAAAAAGCTGGTAATGGGGGCTGATTTTGTGGTGGAATCCTTTGCACCGGGATACCTTGATAAACTGCACCTCGGATACCCGGATTTGGCGAAACTTAATCCTGGTGTAATAATGGTCTCTATCACTCCTTTTGGGCAGGAGGGTCCGTATAGGGATTTCAAGGGTCCTGATATGGTAATGTGGGCTATGGGAGCAGGCCCTTTTATGCGCACCTTTGATAGTGCCGATCGTGAACCTTTCCGGGTAAGCCACCACCCGCAGTCATACTTTCACGCCGGGACTGAGGCAGTTGTCGGAGCATTGGTAGCCCTCTACTATCGGCAGACAACCGGCGAGGGACAGCAGGTAGATGTTTCGATACAGGACTGCATGAATTGGCACCCTACCGGTGATTGGGATTTAAACAAAAGAGTTGGGAAACGGGGGATGACTTTACTGCCCGTTCGGGTGACGCATATATGGCCCTGCAAGGATGGCTACGTTATGTGGCGCTATACGGGTGGTCCGCAGGCGAAACGGCACAGTATACCACTGGTTAACTGGATGGCAGAGGAAGGAATGGCAGATGATTGGCTGAAGAATTTTGATTGGCAGAACTTCAGTCACTTTGCTACAACTCAAGAGATAATTGACCGCATGGAAGAACAAACCATAAATTTCTTTATGTCTCATAGTAAAGCCGAAATAATGGAAGGAGCAATAAAGTATCGCATTATGCTCTACCCGATAAGTTCTGTCCTTGATTTATGGGAGAGTCCCCATCTTGCCGCTAGAGAGTTCTGGGAAGAGGTGGAACATCCTGAACTGGGTACCAGTATTACTTATCCGGGCAAATGGGCTAATGCTTCGGAAACCCCACCTGAAATATCACGTCGTGCACCACTAATTGGTGAGCACAACCAGGAAGTCTATGAGAAGGAACTGGGTATCTCCGGAGAGCAAATCCTTAAACTAAAGCAGGCTAAGGTCATATAGGGATACCTGGACGAGAACATGAGGAGGAATAACATGGCGAAATTACCACTTGAGGGAGTAAAGGTTGCTGATTTCTGCTGGGTTTGGACAGGCCCTACGACAACCAAAGTCCTTGCTGACTTTGGCGCAACGGTTATTAGAATAGAAAGCAAGAAAAGGTTGGGAGTCTGGCGGATACAGCTGCCCTTTAAGGATGATGTTCCGGGACCGAATCGTGGTGCGGTTTTTAATTCAATCAATACTGGTAAGATGGCTGTAACCATCAACCTTGCCCATCCCAAGGGGATTGAGCTGGCTAAGAAATTCGTTGCCTGGGCGGATATTGTAACTGATAACTTTGCCGGGGGTGCAATGGAAAGGATGGGTCTGAGTTATGAGGTGCTCAGGAAGATAAAGCCTGATATCATCATGATGAGTTCAGCCTTGATGGGACAAACCGGTCCCTGGCATGACAGCCCGGGGTATGGAGACCAGTTGTCAGCCATATCAGGTTTGCACCAGATATCTGGCTGGCCTGACCGGATACCCGGGGAGATTGGCTTCTACACCGACTTTATTGCCCCCCGTTTCAATGCACTTACTATACTGGCTGCACTTGACTATCACCGCCGAACAGGGAAGGGGCAGTACCTGGATATAGCACAGCATCAGGGAGGCGTGCAGTATATGGCGCCCCTTCTCCTTGACTATGTGGTAAATAAGCGTGTTGCTGTAAGGAGAGGTAACCAGGATGACTACGCTGCCCCGCATAGTGCATACCGTTGCCGTGGCGAGGACAGGTGGTGCGCAATTGCCGTATTTACTGACGAAGAGTGGGAGAGCTTTTGCAGGGTTATCGGGAGCCCGGCATGGACAAAAGACTCCAGATTTGCCACTCTTGAGGTAAGGAAAGAGAACGAGGAGGAACTGAACAGGCTGGTAGCAGCGTGGACAGTCAACCGGGTAGATGTAGATGTTATGAACCAGATGCAGGCGGCAGGCGTAGGCGCAGGCAGGATAGGAAACGCTGAGGACCAGATGGAGCATGACCCTCAGCTTAAATACCGCCACTTCTACTGGGAGCAAGACCACCCTGAACTAGGTAAGTATAGACCGCCAAGACAACCCTGCGTTTTATCAAAGACACCGTGTGAAATACGGCGTGCCCCGTTAGTTGGTGAACATAACGAGTATGCCTTTAAGGAAATCTTAGGTATGACGGACGATGAGATTGCCGAGCTGGTAATAGAAGACGTCATAACATAGATAGCCGTGCTAAGCAGTCTATCTACCTGGTGCAGGTTTGGTCTGGCTGTGAACTAAGTTGGCGCAGCTCCTTCTTTTGTGAGGGTATTTTCGGCTAAAGTTTCAATTCCAACCGCGGGTCACGTAGCTCCGGGGGCAGGCTGGTGTCAGACATGAACTTAACTAGAAGTTGATGGAGTTCCTTACCAACCTCCGGGTGCTCATTGATGACGTTTTTCTCCTGTTTCGGGTCTGAGGGTAGATGATATAACCAGGACTCCCCTGGTTCAGTACTGTAAAGTAGAGACCATTCGTCAGTGGTAATTGTCGTATCAGAGCCTGCCGTCTCCCTTGCTTGTCCATCTACTGAACGTATGATTGTAGTCGGGTTGGCAAACGGGTGAGTGCTTATCACGAACTCACGGTTTCTGGTGCCAGTGTCTTTAATCACAGGCAGTAGTGAGTGGCCCTCCACTTGAGCAGGAATCTCCTGCCTCATGATGTCAAGAACAGTGGGCATAAGGTCAACGGCTGAGGTTAGCCCTTGACACACCTGGGGAGCAACACCCGGTAGATATATCATAAGGGGACATGCTACAGTCTCCTCCCACAGGGGTGAGCGTGTCCAGCCCTGGTTCTCTCTGTCGAACCAGTAAGGTGTGGTGCTTGGTGTAACCCGGGTCAACTTTCCGAAAAGGCCGCTGTGCTCTCCGAAATAGAAGCCGTGGTCAGTGGTAAAGATGATAGCCGTGTTCTCCATAAGCCCCATATTCTCTACCTGTCTCAGAAAGTAGCCAACCCAGGTATCAACCATGGTGAGTTCGCCACAATAGCAGGCGTGTGCCTTTTTAATCTTCTCTTCAGTACAGCCGGGCACATCCTGCCAGTGAGCGTAGATGGGGTCTATCTGTTCCCCATCGTATCCTGGCCAGTAAAGCTCTGTGTAATAATTCGGGGCATCCCAGGGCTCGTGTGGGTCCCAGGCGTCAATATAGAGGAAGAAGTCTTCCTTGTAATGCTGTTCGAGCCACGCAGCTGCCTTGGAGAATGTCTGCGGAGCAAGGCGGTCGGATTCAAAGCGCCATGCCCGGCGCGTATCATCTCCGGCGCCACGGAGCCAGTATTCTTGACCTGGCACTTCAGTAAAGCTGCGGAAGCCACGGTCATAGTTCATATTGTTGCGCGTATAGAATGGCGTATCAACAACTGCTGCTGTGTGAAAGCCTGCCCTTAAAAGGATTTGAGAAAGAGTTACCTGACCTCTGGGGAGTGGCTCCCACCTCATGAAACAGCCTGTCCAGCGGCCGGTAAAAAAATCGGCGCGAGCTGGCATGGTAGGAAAGTCGGCTGCATAGTGGCGGTTAAAGCGTATTGACTTGGTAGCAAAGGAATCCAGCGATGGAGTGTGAATCTCTTTGTTGCCATAGCAACCAAGATGGTCTTTTCGGACGGTGTCTGATATTATCCAGATGACATTCATTAGAAACTACCTCCTTATGAAAACACTAGTGGCTCAACTGTTGTTAGTTTAGGGATACCACGGTACCATGTCAATATTGGTCCTGGTGGAGCGAAGGCAGTGGTTTAAGTGCAGGCTGGCATAATTACTGCGGTAATACATTTGTCTCATAGTGAAGGTTGCTTTCATTGTTCGCAAATATTGCCTGCACTGGTTATACTGTAGTCCAGGAAACATAGAACCATTTTAGCTCCGGGCAACATGGTGAAGAAGCTCTAAAAGGGGTTAACATGGAGTTGGAAGCTAGGTGCAAAACCACAGCCATGGGCATTATGCCCCATACTGCTATCGATAAGGCGCTTGAGCTTGCCCTTGCCCTGGATATTCCATTCTGGCCGCAACTTCCCAAAGTAAGTTTCTATGAGGATATGTATACGCAGGCATCGGAGAACTTCCCGGGGATTGTTGTTGATGCTGATAATGAGACGCTCAGGCTGAATACAGTCAGATTCTCAGAGGAAATAGCGGCCTATTCTCAGAAGATGGGGGAGCCAGAGACCTTTGCTCTGAGCAGGGACTATTCGGTAGTTTATCACCGCTTCCTGGAGCAGGACCTCAGGGGCTACCATGCAGTCAGAGGACAGTTAACCGGCCCGGTTAGCTTTGGCTTCAAGGTCGTGGACGAGGACACCAGGCCAATTATCTACAATGATGACATCAGGACTATCCTGTTCGATTTCATTCAGAGGAAGGCTAATATCCAGTATCAGGAGCTCAGACAAAAGAACCGTAATGCCTTCGTCTGGTTGGATGAGCCGGGGTTGGGGTGGGTATTCAGTGGTCTCTCTGGCTACAACGATATTCAGGCCAGGCGGGACTATCAATATTTTATAAGTGGACTGGAAGGTCCCCGTGCACTGCATCTATGTGCTAATGTCAATTTACCCTACCTGTTGGCGCTGGGGTTGGAAATCATATCTTTCGATGCCTATCAAATAGAAATTATGCCGAAGGACTATGCCATTGTGGTAGCTCAATTCATAAGGGCCGGAGGGATTATTTCCTGGGGAATAGTGCCTATTGATTCCTATCATCTCGGTAAGGAAACACCCGAAACGCTGGCCGGGGTACTATCAGGTTACTGGACAGTGGTGTCCGAGAACAGCGATGTATCGGCGAAGCAGATTGCTGCACAGGCGTTGATTGCCCCGGCGAGGTGCTGCCTTAAAGATACTGGTCAGGTTGGTGCTCCCGGTGAGGCGGCAGCGAGCAAGGTGGCAGATAAGGAGAAGGTTGTCGGTACTGAGGAAAGGCTGGTTGAGAAGGCGTTTGCCTTCCTGAAGGAAATTTCACAAATAATGAGGGACAGGTATACCCTGTAGCCTTTACATTGGTTCGTGTTGCAGGTTACAATCCAGTAGGTTAGT
>CAZXWQ010000094.1:0-2968 GCA_964644545.1 uncultured Dehalococcoidales bacterium
ACCTTATCGCCTCAGAAAACTATGCTAGCCGAGCGGTACGTGAAGCTGAGGGTTCGTTCCTGACCAACAAATACGCTGAAGGTTATCCTCAGCAGCGGTATTATGGTGGCTGCGAGATTATAGATATGGTGGAAAGTCTGGCTATCGAGCGAGCCAGAGAGCTGTTTCATGCCGAGCATGCCAATGTTCAGCCACATAGTGGAGCCCAGGCGAACATGGCAGCATATTATGCCCTGCTGGAGTACGGTGATACAGTTATGGGGATGAGTCTGAACCATGGCGGGCACCTCACCCACGGTGACAGGGTGAGCTTCTCAGGCAAGTCGTACAATTTCAAAGCCTACGGGGTCAATCGGGAAACGGAAAGAATTGACTATCAGGAGCTGGAAAAGCTGGTACTGAAGCACAGACCCAGGGCGATTGTAGCTGGGGCTAGTGCTTATCCCCGGATTATTGATTTCGAGCGTTTTCGGCGTATTGCCGACCTGGTAGAGGCAAGACTTGTGGTCGATATGGCTCACATAGCCGGTATGGTAGCAGTGGGACTACATCCTAGCCCCATACCCTATGCCGATATAGTTACCTCGACTACTCATAAAACACTGCGCGGTCCACGGAGCGGGTTTATTCTGTGCCGCAGTGAGCTGGCTTCTGCAGTTGATGCGGCTGTTTTCCCTCAGATGCAGGGCGGTCCCTTCATGCATGCCATCGCTGCCAAGGCGGTCTGTTTTCATGAAGCAATACAACCTGGCTTCCTGGACTATCAACGCGCTACTCTGGATAATGCCCTTGTTTTGGCAAGCGAGCTTCAACGGCTGGGTTTACGTTTGCTAACTGGTGGAACGGATAACCACATGATAATGGTAGACCTTACGGAGCAAGGAATTACTGGCAAAGAAGCTGAGGAGGCACTGGGGAAAGCAGGTATCGTCATTAATCGGGAACCCGTTCCCTTTGATACTCGCCCGCCAAGAGTAACCAGCGGCATTAGACTGGGCACACCTGCGGTTACCACGCGCGGTTTTAGCAGGGAGGAAATGAGGCAGATTGCTTCATTGATTGTAAAAGTAATCACCAATATTAATAACCGGGATATTGAAAGCCAGGTGAGACAGGAAGTTAGCCAGATGTGCCAGCGCTTTCCGGTTCCCGGGATTGATGACTGAGCTCTATATGATGATTTTACCCCCTTCCCCTTAATAAGAGGAAGGGGGTCTAGAATCCACTTTAGTGGCTGATGTCTAGTCGTAGTGTTCCCGCTGGAAGATTGTGGCCATTCCCTGTCCGCCACCAACGCATAGCGTAGCCAGGCCCCACTCAAGGTCACGGCGAACCATTTCGTGAGCAATTACCGCAGCCTGTCTTGAGCCGGTCATTCCCAGAGGATGGCCAATGGCGACAGCTCCTCCCTTGGGATTCAACTTTGCAATTTCTTCTGGACCCATGCCCAGCTCGCGCATGCTGTAAACAACCTGGCAGGCGAACGCCTCGTTGATTTCGATGATATCGAAGTCCTTGATGCTCATTCCTGTTCTGGCCAGAATCTTCTTCGTCGACGGCACGGGGCCAATCCCCATGACTGTGGGGTCAACGCCAACCATCACTGCGTGCCTGAAGGTGCACATCGGCTTGTAGCCCAGTTCCTTAGCCTTTTCCTTGGACATTAGGAGCACAGTGCCAGCACCGTCGCTCCGCGGGCACGAGTTACCGGCGGTTACCAGCCCGTTCTCCTTGTAGGCAGCTGGCAGACCAGCTATCCTCTCGTAGGAGGTTCCTCGCCTGGGGCACTGGTCCGTGTCAACTACTTCCGTGGAGCCGTCTTCGTAGTTGATGGTGATGGGTACAATCTCATCCTTGAACAATCCGGAATCCTGGGCCGCTATTGCCTTATCGTGACTTGTCAGGGCAAAACGGTCCGAATCCTCGCGAGTGATGCCGTAGCGTTCGGAAAGCTCCTCGGCGGTGCGTCCCATGTCATATATCCAGAGGGGTATTTCTGGAGGTAACATGGGCATTACCTTGGCTGTCTTCCAGTCCTCGGGGTATTTCGCCTCCTCCTGTTCTTTGGTGAGGTTGGAGCGCATGAAGTCTCGCATTGATGGTGCTCCACGCTGTCCGACCTGCCACGGCGGTACTGGTCCTCGACGGTCCATCGTCTCCAGACCAGCGGCAATTATGATGTCAGCATCATCATTTATGATGTAGTGGGCAGCAATTGCTATGGCATTTGAGGAAGAGGCACACTGCCGGGCGGTATCGCTGCCGGCGACTGACTGGGGAAAACCAGCGGTCAGCAGTATGTTCCGGGCCATTGCACCGCCAATGGCAGCCGAGCCCATGACGACTTCATCGATGAGGTTTGGGTCAAGCTTGTTCCTTTCCACTATCGTGTTTAGAACCTGGGACATGAGGTCGATAAATCCAACGGCTCGGAATACACCCCGGTCCCCTGCCCGGCCAATTGGTGAGCGGCACGCATCTACTATGACTGCTTCTTTCATTTCTCTCCTTTCCCAGCTTATTTATTCTTTGGTAAGTCATGTTCTTACCCTCTAGACTATAGCACGTCTGGTTTAGTCCTGGCAATCTGATGCAGATTACTACCGGGGCAGGAAGGGATGAAGTTGGCTGGAGCCTCTATTGTACTGGCAGTTGCCTCTTTCCTTCGAAGCAGGTACTGAATCAGGGGGTGTGGTTCCGAGGTGATAGTGATATAATAATATTTACCCGGGTGAGTTAGAGATTAGATTTAGAGGAAGGTAACAGCTATGGACGATTTAAAGGTATTTACCGGCAATGCTAATCCCGCCTTGGCCAAGGCAATTACCGAATACCTGGGTATGCCCCTCGGTAAAGCTGAGGTCTTTGAGTTCAGCAACGAAAATATCTTTGTCCGTATTCTGGAAAACGTCCGCGAGCGGGACATCTTTGTGGTTCAACCTATCTGTTCGCCGGTCAATAAGAGCCT
>CAZXWQ010000094.1:3068-6321 GCA_964644545.1 uncultured Dehalococcoidales bacterium
CTGGTGGTGGTTGCTATTGATATCGGCATTTCCAAGCGAGCGCGAGACCTGGCAGCTAAGCTTAATGCTCCATTGGCTATTATGGAAAAGAGGCGCTTGGGGAATGCGGGCCAGACTGAGACGCTCAATGTTATTGGTGAAGTAGAGGGTAAGGTAGCGCTTACTATAGACGATGAAATAGACACTGCGGGCTCACTGGTAAATACCGTCGACGTATTAACAGAGAGGGGAGCGAAGGAGGTATATTCCTGCTGTACGCACCCGATATTCAGCGGAAAGGCTATTGAGAAGTTAGCATCATGTCCGGTAAAAGAGGTGGTAGTTACTGATACCGTACCCGTCGACGGTAGTAAGAAACTGGATAAGATTACCGTTTTACCTATAGCTCCCCTGCTGGGTGAGGCTATCCACCGTATTCACACGGGACTATCCATAGGAGCAATGTTTGAATAAGGGTGAAAAGTTGGTAGAGGTATATAAGGCAGCAGGCGAAGCAGAAGCACAAATTATCAAGGGCCTGCTGGAGAGCAATGATATACCCTGCCTGCTGAAATCATTGGCGGCGCCTTCGGTGCACGTATTCACCGTTAACGGTATGGGCGAGGTTCAGGTTATGGTCTGGGAGTCAGCAGCAGATAAAGCCAGGAAACTAATTAGAGGAAAAGAATATGCTTAAATGGCTTGGTGCGCTAATTGATTCTAACGAGAAAGAGTTGAAGCGCTTGCAGCCGTTGGTAGATAAGGTAAACGGGCTGGAGCCTGAATTTGAACGGCTCAGTGATGATGAACTCAGTGCCAAGACTGAAGAGTTCAGGGCTCGATACAGAGACGGCAGTTCGCTGGATGAGCTTCTGCCTGAAGCATTCGCAGCAGTACGTGAGGCAGCCAGGCGCACCATACGCCAGCGACACTTCGATGTACAGCTAATGGGCGGTATTGTCCTTCACCAGGGTAGAATTGCCGAGATGAAAACCGGTGAAGGCAAGACCCTGGTAGCTACCCTTGCCATGTATCTAAACTCCCTTACCGGCGAGGGCTGCCACCTGATTACGGTTAACGATTACCTGGCCAAGCGGGACGCCCACTGGATGGGTCCTATATACCACGCCCTGGGGATTAGTGTAGCCAGCATTCAGCATCAATCCGCCTTTATCTATGACCCCACCTATGAATCTGAAGACCAGACCTGGCAATCCCTGCGTCCTATCTCGCGTCGTGAGGCTTATGAGGCTGATATAACCTATGGGACAAATAACGAGTTCGGTTTTGACTATCTGCGGGATAACATGGTTGTCGACCTGTCTCAGTGTGCGCAGCGTTCCTTGAACTATGCCATTGTTGACGAGGTAGATAATATTCTAATTGACGAGGCGCGTACTCCGCTTATCATCAGCGGGCCGCGTGAAGAATCGCCGCAGGAATATCAGGTTTTTGCTCGCATTGCTGGTCAACTGCAGCCAGACCGTGACTACAAGATGAGCGAGAAGGGACGGTCGGTGGATGAGATATATGAAGCTGGTTATGAGGCTGCGGAAAGGATACTAAAACGGGAGGGCATACTGAAATCAGGCAACCTCTATGACAACGCTACTCTGGTGCATCACCTGAGGAACTCCATAACTGCCAAGGAGGCATACCACAAAGACCAGGAGTATATCATCAAGGACAACCAGGTTATCATTGTTGATGAGTTCACCGGTCGGCTGATGTTTGGCCGTCGTTATTCAAGCGGGTTGCACCAGGCAATAGAAGCCAAGGAGAGGGTTAAAGTCCAGCGGGAGACAATGACCTTTGCTACGGTTACCTTTCAGAACTACTTCAGGATGTATAACAAGCTGGCCGGGATGACCGGTACCGCTGTTACTGAGGCCGAGGAGTTTCACAAGATATATCAGCTTGAGGTCCTGGTTATTCCCACTAACGAACCGATGATAAGGCAGAACCTGTCTGACCAGATTTACAGGGATGAGAAGGCTAAATTCAAAGCGGTGACAAGTGAGATTGAGGAGCTTAATAAGGAGAAGCGCCCGATATTGATTGGTACGGTATCAATCGAGAAATCAGAGCTCCTGAGTGAGCAGCTAAGGAGGAAGGGTATCCAGCACCAGGTGCTTAATGCGAAGCAGCACGAGAAGGAGGCTGGAATAATTTCTCAAGCGGGGCGGATGGGGGCAGTAACTGTAGCCACCAATATGGCGGGACGCGGTGTTGATATTGTGCTTGGCGGTAATCCCGAAGGCAGAAGTCAGGAGGAGTGGCAGAAGGAACACGATGGGGTAATCGGGCTTGGTGGACTGCACATAATTGGCACTGAGCGCCATGAGGCGAGGCGGATTGATAACCAGCTCCGGGGCAGGTCCGGGCGTCAGGGCGACCCGGGAAGCTCTCGTTTCTACGTATCTTTAGAGGATGACATAATGAAGCGGTTTGGTGGTGACCGGGTGAAGGGCCTTATGGAGTGGGTTGGCATGGATGAGGATACCCCCATTGAGAATAAGCTGGTTAATAAGTCTGTTGAGGGTGCCCAGACCAGGGTAGAAGGCTACCATTTTGATATACGTAAGCACCTGGTTGAATATGACGACGTGGTTAATACGCAGCGCGAGCTTGTTTATGATGAGCGCAGGAAGATTTTAAGCGGTGCCGACCTCAAGACAAACATCCTGTCAATGGTCAGGGAAGAGATACAGGGTATGGTGGCTACTTATGCTGGAGATGGGAATGACCGTGAGGCTATGGTGAATGTGGTTGCCGAGGTGAATACCATTATGCCGTTGCCACCGGGGACTAGTGCCGATACCCTTGCCGAACTTAAGTCGGGGGAGATTGAGGACAGGCTCATGGAGCAGGCGGAGACTATCTATGAGCAGCGGGAGCAGGAGATGGGTGCCGATAATATGAGAGTGCTGGAGCGTCTGGTAATGCTGCGCACCATCGACAACCTGTGGATAGAGCACCTGACAGTGATGGAGGATATGCGCCAGGAGGCGGGGTGGCAGAGCTTGCGCCAGATACGGCCGGTTGATGCCTACAAGAGTAAAGGGTATGAACTGTATCAGAACCTGATGGATACCATTCAGCATGATGTAGTCCACACGATATACCACGTTGGCATTACCAGGCAGCCGGCGGTGAGAGCGGCTCCATCCAAGATGGCTGAGGTGGCGGCGGCCAGCCGGGCAGGAGGCGGCAAGCCGGAGCCACAGAGGGTAGCCAGGAGAAAGGTGGGGCGCAACGACCCCTGCCCCTGCGG
>CAZXWQ010000095.1:0-6234 GCA_964644545.1 uncultured Dehalococcoidales bacterium
GTGCTTCTGGAATCATAGGGCAACTGGCTATACAGAACCCGTCGGGTGCTTTTCTTATAATAACCGTGTATTCCATTTCTCCCTCCCCACGACTCAATTATAGCACAATCGCGTGAAGTAGGAGCAGAACATAGCTGTACTACCCTCCCCTCAGCCTCTCCGTCATCATCGGCACTATCTGGAAAAGGTCGCCGATGATGCCGTAGGTGGCTACCTCGAAGATGGGGGCATCGGGGTCGTCATTGATGGCAACAATAATATCAGAGGTCTGCATGCCAGCCAGGTGCTGGACGGCTCCGGAGATGCCGCAGGCAACATAGAGCCTGGGGCAGACGGTCTTGCCGGTCTGCCCGACCTGGTGGGAATAGGGAATCCAGCCCTCGTCCACCGGAGGGCGGGAGGAACCCACGGCAGCGCCCATAACACTGGCCAGCTCTCTTATTATCTCGAAGTTCTCCGGCTTGCCCAGCCCTCGCCCGCCGGAGACAATTATATCGGCGTCCTCGAGCTTGACCTTCTCCGTCAGGTCTTCAACAAAGCTGAGTAGTCTGGTCCTGGAGGTGATGCACTCCTTGTTGAAGTCCACCTTTATTATCTGTCCTGTTCTTGTGCTATCGGGGGTGCTTTTCTTGAAGACCCTGGGGCGGACGGTTGACATCTGTGGTCTTCTTGCCTGGCAGATAATGGTTGCCATGATGTTGCCGCCAAAGGTGGGGCGTGTCTGCAGCAGGAGCCTGCTTTCGGGGTCAATTTCCAGCCCGGTGCAGTCGGCAGTTAGCCCTGTCTTCAGGATAGCGGCTACGCGGGGAATGAACGCCCGCCCGAATGAGGTGGCGCCGGCAAGAACTATCTCTGGTTTGTGCTCCTGGATTAGCCTGAACAGCTCAGCGGTATACAGGTCTTCCTGCTGGTTAGCCAGTGCGGGGTCGTCTATCAAGTAGACCCGGTCGGCACCGTAGGCGGTTAGTTGCTCAATGCCGTTGACATCATGACCGAAGCAGACGGCACATAACTCTGTCTTCAGTGTGTCCGCCAGCTCCCTGCCCCTCGACAGTAGCTCATAGCCAACACTCTTTAACTGACCGTCCCTTTGTTCGGCAAAGACCCATACTCCCTGGTGGGTATCAGTTAGCGGCGCAGTCTCAGCAACCTCCTCAATAATTATGGCATCGTGTTCGCAGGCTTCCTGGCAGGCACCGCAGAGCGTGCAGCCCTCCTTGATTTGAGCCTTCTCGTTGATGATTTCTATCAGGTCGAAAGGGCAGAACGGCTGGCAATCGCCGCAACCGGTACACTTATCAAGGTCAATATGAATTCCCATGCTTCCAGCTACCCTATATTATCTTTGACTCTCTAAGCTTATCGACCAGGCTTTCTACCTGGCTTTCCGGGTCTCCCTCAAGCATCTCACCGTGGTGGACTCTCCGGGGGAAGAATACCCTGATAACCCTGGTGGCGGAGCCGGATAAGCCTATTTTGCTCTTATCAACGCCTAATTCCCCGGCTGTCCAGGTGGGTATTGCGGCTGTCTTTGCCCTGGCGAGCCCGCGGAGAGAAGGGAGGCGGGGAACATTTATCTCTTTTACCACGGTAATTACAGCAGGCAGTGATATCTCAACAACCTCATGACCATCCTCAACCATTCGCTCGACTCTCATGCAGTCGTTCTCTATCTCTTCGACCTTGCTGACATAGGCGGCAAACGGTATTGCCAGCATCTCGGCGAGTTCGGGCCCTACCTGTCCTGTATCGCCGTCTACTGTCTGCCGTCCGCAGATTACGAGGTCGTAGTCTTGAATTTTATTGATTGCGTTAGCCAGTGTATAGGATGTAGCCAGGGTATCCGAGCCAGCGAAGGCAGGGTCACTTATCAGGATGGCTTCATCGCTACCGGTGCTAATCGCTTCTCTAAGCATCTCCTCGGCTTGAGGAGGGCCCATAGTGATGGCGGTAACCTTGCCTCCATAGCGTTCCCTTAGTCGGACACCCTCCTCCAGAGCGTAGGTATCAAAGGGATTGACAATATTCTTAATGCCCTGCCTGATGAGGGTGTTCGTATCGGGGTCAATCCTGACTTCGGTGGTGCCGGGGACCTGTTTGAGGCAGACTATTATATTCATATTCGCATTCTTTCTCTTGCCGGGCTAAGATGTTTGCTCTCAGACAGAATTCTCTTTGTAAGTTCGAAAATTCAATCTCTTCTTGCCTTTCTCTTTCTAAGCGCAGCAGCGATAGTACCTCTGAGGACCTCATTAGAGCCTTCATATATTTGAGTAATCTTGGCATCTCTCATCATCTTCTCTACCGGATAGTCACGCATGTAACCGGCACCGCCAAAAATCTGCACGGCATCAGTGGTGACTTTCATAGCCGTGTCTGAGGCGAAGACCTTAGCCATCGATGCCTCTTCGGTGAAGTTCCTGGCGCCGCTGTCTATTGTCCGGGCGGTGGCGTAAACAAGTGCTCGGGCAGCCTCCAGGCGGGTAGCCATTTCCGCCAGCATGTTCTGGACTACGGGGAGAGCAATAATCGGGTGCCCAAACTGGATGCGGGTCTGGGCGTAGTCTACGGTGGCTTCCAGGGCACCCTGGGCTATGCCGACAGCCTGAGCGCCTATGCCGGAGCGTGACCTATCGAGTACCCTCATTGCCATGATGAACCCCATTCCCTCCCGGCCGATTAAGTTCTCTTCAGGAACAAGGCAGTGTCTAAAGATGAGCTCCCTCGTGGAGGAGGTACGGATACCCATCTTTTTTTCTTTTCTGCCGAAGGAGAAACCGGGTGTGTCTTTTTCCAGCAGGAAGGCACTGGCGCCACGGGGACCCCTGGTTTTGTCGGTCAGGGCAATAACGGTATATATCTCGGCCTCGCCGCCGTTGGTAATAAACTGCTTGGTGCCGTTGAGCAGGTAGCCTCCGGTTGTTTTTTCAGCGGTGGTCTTTATGGCGCTGGCGTCACTGCCGGCTGTTGGTTCGGTCAGGGCAAAGGCGGCTAACCTCTTCCCGGCGGCGATGTCGGGCAGGTATTTTTGCTTCTGCTCTTCAGTCCCGTATTCCAGTAGTACCATACCCCCGAGGGCGGTAGCGGCATAACTAACAGCCACACCGCTACAGACACGGCTCAGTTCCTCAACCACCAGACACAGGTCGAGGCAGCCACCGCCCAATCCATCGTATTCTTCGGGAATAAAAATACGGAACAAATCACTATCGGCGAGGTCTTTCATTATAGCCCACGGAAACTCTTCCTTCTCGTCAAGCTCGGCTCTTACCGGTAGTATCCTCTCCTCAGCAATCCTTCTTGCCAAATTCTTGAGTGTTTTTTGTTGCTCATCCAGGAAATACTCCAAGGTAGCCCTCCATTAGTTGATGATTTATCAACGAGTGGTCAGGAGAAACATATACCTGCTACGGAACTATACTTAATTTATATAAGATGATTTTCTATTAGCTACCTGAAGGGGTTCAATAGAAGTTTCCAGATTTTACTGGAATTTTGATTATTATAGGCTGACCTATATACTTGCTGTCAAGCTATCCAGCATTCCCAGATGAAATACGAGTATGTTTTGGGGTATAATTGGGGAAGTATTGGTCGGTATCACCAGGAGTGATTAACAAGCTAGTTGCTGAATACGCAGGAGGTGAAATATATCATGGGAAAGGCCTTTATTCTGATTGAAACAGTAGTAGGCAGAACCAAGGAGGTTGTCGCCGGTCTCAATGATTTAGAGGGAGTGAAGTCGGTTGACACAGTAACTGGCCCCTATGATGTTATTGCTATCATAGAGGCTGAGACCTTGAATGAAATTGGTGATATAGTTACCCAGAAAATCCATCCCATTGCGGGTATCTCCAGAACGGTAACCTGCCTGGCAGTATAGTCCACCACCTCTCAAACGCCTTCTCAATTCAAAACAGACTATATCAGAGGAGTTACTAAGTATGGATTTTAAATTTACCGAGGAGCAGGAAGCATTCAGGCAGGAAGTGAGAAACTTTCTTGAAGAGGAGTTGAGGAAGGGTACGTTTGAGCCTAGCTGTGATGGCTGGATACAGGGTTACTCACCGGAGTTTACAAAGAAGGTAGCTGAGAGGGGTTGGATTGGTCTGACCTGGCCGAAAGAGTATGGAGGTGGTGGGCGGGGCAATATAGAGCGGCTCATTCTCACTGAAGAGATGTTGCGCTATGGGGCACCGGCTGCCTGTCACTGGTTCGCTGACCGTCAGATAGGCCGTGCCGTTGTTGCTTACGGTACTGAGGAGCAGAAGAGCGAGCTATTACCCAGGATTCTGAAGGGTGAGGCCTACGTTGGACTGGGTATGAGTGAACCGGAGGCTGGTTCTGACCTGGCATCGCTGAAGACCAGGGCAGTTGAAGACGGCGATTATTACATTATTGACGGGCAGAAGATGTGGACCAGTTGTGCCAGGTTCATGACTCATGTTTACCTGGTAGCCCGGACAGACCCCGATGCCCCGAAGCACAGGGGTATCAGTGAATTTATTATTGATGCTGGCTTGCCGGGGGTTACTATCAGGCCGACAATAGATATTACCGGCAGCGAGGCCTGGGGTGAAGTTTTCTACGACAATGTGCGGGTTCACAAGAAGTACCTGATAGGGGAGAAGAACCGCGGCTTCTACCAGATACTGAATCAGCTTGACTACGAGAGAGCCGGGCTGGAACGGCTCATGGGCAACTACCCTCTCTTTGATGCCGTCATCCAGTTCACCAGGGAGACCGAGCAGAACGGCAAGCCACTCAGTGATGACAGGTTAATTCGGCATAAGCTGGCGCAACTGCAAATAGAGTTTGAAATAGGGCGTTTGCTTACTTACCGGGTGGTCCTGGTTATGGACGAGGGCCGTGCCCCCAACGTGGAAGCGGCTATGGCTAAGGCTTATTGCACCACCTTCGAGCAACGCCTGGCCAGCGTGGCAACGGAGATTCTGGGATTGTACGGGCAATTGTTAGCCGAATCGAAGTGGGCGCCTATTCTGGGTATGGCACCTCACTCGTATTTGGGCTCCAAAGGGTATAGTCTCCAGGCAGGCACTACTGAGGTTCTCAAGAACATTGTGGCTACCAGAGGACTGGGCTTACCTAATGAATAGAAGAGGAGCAGAGAATGAACGTTATCAAGGTGCCGCAGCTAGCGTGGTATGAAACAAGTGAAATGGAGCTATCTCTCCCGGATAGCTGGCAGGTGGAAGTCTGCAATATGGCCGGTTATGACCGTCCGGCAATGAAACCCGACCAGATTAAAGTCGCAATCAGCAATCCGGATGGCACGCTACCGATTAAGGAGCTGGCTAAAGGGAAGCAAGAGGTGGTTATCATATTTGATGATATGACCCGCGTTACCAGGGTGGCTGAGATTGTGCCGTTTGTTCTTGAGGAACTGGCCGAAGCCGGTATTCCTGACAGCAGAATACGGTTCGTCTGTGCGCTCGGTGCTCACGGAGCACTGAACAGGCTGCACTGGGTCAAGAAGCTGGGCGAGGATGTAGTAGCCAGGTTCCCTGTTTATAACCATAATACCTTCGGCGATTGCACCCACGTTGGCAAGACCAAGACTTATGGTACTGAGGTTTACGTTAATGCCGAGGTAATGAAGTGTGACCTCAAGATTGCTATTGGCTCGGTAGTACCCCACCCGATGAACGGCTTTGGCGGTGGTGGCAAGATTATCCTGCCCGGGATAGCATCATTTGAAACGATTAAACAGAATCACCTGGCATTTTTCCAGCAGACGGGAGTTCCAAAAGACAGACGGGTAACAGGAATGGGTCTATTTGATGAAAACCCACTGCGACGGGATATTGAGGAGGCGGCAATATTATCCGGTCTGGATGTAATGATAAACTGCCTGGTCAATACCTGGGGGGAGACGACATCTATTTACACCGGCACGTTGAAAACATCCTATTCAGCCGCTGTCGAGGAAGCTAAGGAGCACTACCTGACGCCCAGGCTGGAAGGTAAAGATATTGTCATCGCTAATACTTTTACTAAGGATAATGAGGGGTGGATCGGGTCAGGCATTGCTTATCGTGCAGTAAGCCGTGAGGGGGGTGATGTTGTCGTGATTGCCAATGAGCCGGAGGGACAGGTTACTCATTATCTGTTGGGTCCTTTTGGTAATGATTGGTGGGGCCCATTGGGAATGGGAGGCAGAGTCCCTCCGTACGTTAAGCGTTTGATTGTCTTCACGGAATATCCCGATTTGGC
>CAZXWQ010000096.1:0-5871 GCA_964644545.1 uncultured Dehalococcoidales bacterium
AAGCCGCCGAGGAAGAATCTGCTGGTAAGGGACTACCACCACCCGCTTTCGTGGCCGGTCACAGCCTGGGCGAGTATACCGCCCTGGCAGCCGCCAATGTGCTTGACTTCGCCGATACCGTCTACCTGGCCCGTGAGAGGGGACGCTTGATGCATGAGGCCGGGCTGAAACAACCGGGAGGAATGGCGGCGATAATCGGGCTTGATGAATCGGCACTGGCTGAGGTATGCCTGGAGACCGATACCAAAATCGCCAATGTTAACTGCCCGGGGCAGCTGGTAATCAGCGGAGCAGTGAGGAATGTTACCAAAGCTACCGACCTAGCTAAAGCCAAGGGGGCTTCTCGTGCTATCCCCTTGCAGGTAAGCGGTGCCTTCCACACACCACTGATGCAGCTAGCGGTTGACGGTTTGTCCGAGATAATACCAACCCTCGACTTTCAAGCGCCGACCGTCCCCATCATTG
Organism: uncultured Dehalococcoidales bacterium; assembly: GCA_964644545.1. Taxonomy (GTDB): domain Bacteria; phylum Chloroflexota; class Dehalococcoidia; order Dehalococcoidales; family Fen-1064; genus CAZEBT01. The sequence goes on from CAZXWQ010000096.1 coordinate 466, forward strand.
CCAACACCACAGCCCAGCCGCTGACCACCGGCGAAGAGGTAAAGGCAGAGCTCCTCGGGCAGTTGTGCCACATGGTCCAGTGGCAGCGCTCCATCGAGTACATGATAGATAACGGTGTGTCCCGGTTTATTGAGATAGGGCCGGGTAAGGTGCTCACTGGCCTTGTCAGGCGGATAAACAGGGATGTTGAGACATTTAATACAGGTGATATAGAGGCTATCAAGAGTTTGGGTGACCAACCCCCATAACCCTCCTGCCTCTGAACGGGGAGGGGGTGTAGATAGGAGAGGGGGCTTTGCCCCCTCTCCGAAACCACCTTCGGGTGTCCTTCGAGGGATGCCCATGAGGGGGAAGTTTGAAGGGGCTTTGCCTTATTCAGCTTTTAAGGTGCGTGTTTTCCAGCTTCATTGTCCAACAAAAAGAGCTAATGTTATATCTGATAATAGCTCGTTTTACAATACCGGGGAGGGTAAATCAAAAAACTCTCGTGTTTGACTTCAGCATAAGACATAAGGGGCTTTTGTTATATCGGAGGAATTATTGGACTGCACTAGATATTGGCAGTATTGAAGAATAATAATAGCCCTTAATTCATTAGAATCGCTGTCATAACCGTTCAGTCCACTTAAAGTCTTTTGACATTCGTATCATAATATCATATGGTATACGGTAGACGGTTGCCGTATACCGTATTAATTTGGGGGAGGGTTCTTTTAGATGCAAAGAGTGACTCCCAAGACAATTAGCACTGGACTTCGTCCCCTTGATGAACTTCTGCAAAGTCTTCGCTTGGGTGACAACGTAGTATGGCAAGTTGACCATCTCGAGGACTATCCGTACTTTGCGCAAGCGATTGCTGAGCAAGCAATTAACGACGATTTTGATTGTGTCTACCTGCGTTTTGCTCCTCACACCGCTATTATCGAGCCACGACCTGGACTGACAATCATTGAAATTGACCCTAGTCCCGGGTTTGACTATTTCACTGGCGAGGTTCACCGAATAATTGAGGAACATGGTAGAATGGTCTGTTATATCTTCGATAACATTTCCGCTTTGGTGGACGAGTGGGCTACCGATGAATCGTTGGCTAACTTCTTTCAAGTGACCTGCCCCTACCTTTTTGAAGTTGACGCTGTGGCCTACTTTGCTCTCAGGCGTGGACAACATGGGCACGGCGCTATAGCTCGCATACGCGGTACCACTCAGATACTAGTCGACGTTTACCATGTCGGCGGTAATATATACATTCAACCGTTGAAGGTCTGGGATCGTTACTCTCCACAGATGTTTTTGCCTCATCGAATTACGGCTGACGGATGGGAACCTGTCCTTAACAGTGGCGATGCGGCAACGATACTAACAACCGCCAGCAAACGGCCAATTAATATCAGCTCTGAATCCATTGCACCCTGGGATACTGTTTATCGCACGTTGATGCAGAACCGGGGAACACATGTGGATTCACCGGAGACGACTCGCGAAACCATGGTTCTAAAGGAAGCACTCTCGCGAATGATTATGGGTAATCACAAGAAGTTAAATCAGCTATCCGACCGCTACCTGACCTTGAATGACCTGCTTCAAGTCAGAGACCGTCTTATTGGTTCTGGGCGTATCGGCGGTAAAGCAGCCGGCATGCTAATGGCAAGAGGTGTTTTGGCCGCGGACAAGGGTGAGACTGACTTCACCCAACTACTGGAAGAGCATGACTCGTTCTACATCGGCTCGGATGTTTTCTTCACTTTCCTGGTAAACAACGGTCTGTTCCAACTCAGATTGCAGCTATCGAAAACGGGTAAGCTCTCAAAGGATGACTTTGTCAAAGTGGAGGAGCAGTTTCTTGCAGGCCGTTTCCCCGAAGAAATAATGGAGCAGTTCCGTAACATGCTTGATTACTATGGGCAGGCACCTATTATTGTCCGCTCCTCAAGCCTTCTGGAGGACGGCTTCACAGATGCCTTTGCCGGAAAGTACCGCAGCGAGTTCTGTGCCAACCAGGGTAGCCCTGAAGACCGGTTGGAAGCCTTCTTAAGAGCAGTCAAACTGGTCTATGCCAGCACTCTAAACCCGGATGCCCTGTCATATCGCCACAGGCGCGGTCTTGGTGAAGGTGATGAACAGATGGCAATCCTGGTACAACGTGTTTCGGGTATGCCCTACAAGCAATATTTCTTCCCCAGTCTGGCCGGGGTTGCCTTCTCGCGGAACCTTTATGCTTGGACAAACCGCATTGACCCAAAAAGAGGGATGATACGGCTGGTGTTCGGTCTGGGCACTCGCGCCGTTAACCGAGTTAGCGGTGACTACCCAAGAATGATCGCAGTCAGTCACCCAAACCTCAGGCCAGAGATTGGCATGGAAATAGCCAAGTATTCGCAGCGTATGGTAGACGTTCTTAACACCGAAGCAAATACCTTTGAGATTAAACCTTTCGTTGAAATAGTTGGCGGGAATAAGTACCCTGCTCTTCACCTACTGACGTCTGAAATAGCCGATGGTTACCTGCGTGACTGGTTCATAACTCCGCTGGCGGGTTCGGAGAGGAACATGGTTTTGACCTTCAACAATCTGATAAAGCGCACCAAACTGGTCAATATTATTGGAGAGATGTTGACCAAGCTGGAAAAGGCATGGAGCCAGCCGGTAGATATTGAATTTACAGCATATGTCGACAGTGAAAATAACGTAAGGATCAACTTACTACAATGCCGCTCATTGCGTGTACCCAGGTCGGAGGGTGCTGCTATCAGCATTCCTAAAAATCTACCCAGGGAAAGAGTGCTATTCCGTTCCAACAGGGCGATAAGCGCCGGTGTGGTCGGTGATATTCGATACATCGTTTATCTCGACCCCCGAAAGTATGCCGAGGTTGCAACGTTTGAGGAGAAAAGGACTCTGGGTCGGGTGATAGGTAAGCTAAATGACAATTTGCGTCATGTGGAAGGTAAGGTCATGGCCATGGGCCCCGGCCGCTGGGGCAGTAGCAACATCGAGCTTGGTGTGAATGTTAGCTATTCAGATATTGATGACACAGCGGTGCTGGTAGAGGTTGCCCGTGAAAAGGCTGGCCATGTACCGGAAGTCTCCTACGGAACCCATTTCTTCCAGGATTTAGTAGAGGCAGAGATACTCTATCTTCCTGTCTATCCTGATGATAAAACCGCAGATTTTAACACCGAATTCTTTACCAACTCACCCAATATACTGAAGGACTTACTGCCAGAGTTAAGCAACTTTGAGGAGGTAGTTCAAGTGATTGACGTAAAAGCAGCAGCGAGCGGCGCTACAGCTAAGGTCATCGCTGACCCACAGACCCGCAGTGCCGTTTGCTTTCTGGATAAAAACAAAAAGAAAGGAAGACTATCTAGAAAAGAGGAGGACAAAAAATGAACTTACAGAGACCAAATGCCAATGATGCCACCAGAACTGCCAATCGCTCCAGGAGCGTAGTGCCGATGAGCGGACTTTGCAGTCGCTGTATTGATGGCTGCACTGGAAACTGCGAGGTATTCAAGGCAACTTTTCGCAGTCGGGAACTTATCTATCCTGGACCCTACGGTGATATTACTGCTGGCGGTGATAAAAATTATCCCATTGATTACTCGCACCTGAATATCCAGGGCTATGCTCTGGGTGTTGAGGGTCTACCTGAGGGTGTTGTCGGCAACTCGGACACGGCAATTTTCCCCAAGGTAAATACAGAGACGGAATATGGCTGGGACAGCAAGGTCAAGATGACTATGCCGATATTTACCGGTGCGTTGGGTTCTACAGAGATAGCTCGCAAGAACTGGGAACATTTCGCCGTCGGCGCTGCTTTGAGCGGGATTACGCTTGTCTGCGGGGAAAACGTCTGCGGTATTGACCCAGAGCTTAAGCTGGACGGAAATGGAAAGATTATTTCAGCCCCGGATATGGACCGCCGCATCGAGACCTATCGTCGTTACCACCGCGGTTATGGTGAAATCCTGGTACAGATGAATGTGGAGGATACCCGGCTGGGTGTTGCTGAGTATGTCAGCCGGAAACACGGTCTTGATACCATCGAGCTTAAGTGGGGCCAGGGTGCCAAGTGTATTGGCGGGGAAATCAAGGTAGACAGCCTGGAACGAGCCCTGGAACTACAAAGACGCGGCTATATCATAACCCCTGACCCGTCGCACCCCATAAACCAGTCCGCATTTGAGGATGGCTCACTCAAAGAATTTGAGCGTCACAGCCGCCTCGGCTTTATTGGAGAGGAAGCATTCTATGCTGAGGTCGAACGCCTGCGTGACCTGGGCTTCAAACGTATTACGCTGAAAACTGGTGCTTATAGCCTGCGCGAACTGGCGATGGCTATCAAATGGGGTTCTAGGGCCGGCATCGACCTATTAACCATAGACGGCGCTGGCGGTGGCACCGGGATGAGTCCCTGGCGCATGATGGAGGAATGGGGTATACCCAGCCTTTATTTACATTCAGCGGCTTATGATTTCGCTAATAAGGTTGCTCGTCGGGGCGAACGAGTGCCTGATATTGCCTTTGCCGGTGGTTTCAGTAGTGAGGATGGCGTCTTCAAGGCGCTGGCTCTGGGAGCACCCTTTGTTAAGGCGGTATGTATGGGAAGGGCGCTGATGATTCCAGGTATAGTTGGTAAGAACATTGACCAGTGGATTAAGAACGGTAAACTACCCAATACTGTAGGTCAGTTCGGCTCAATAGCAGAAGAGATTTTTGTCTGCTACGAGGACGTTAGAGATTTAGTCGGTGCAGATGAGATGAAGAACATCCCAATGGGGGCACTTGGAATATACAGCTACTGTGAAAAGATAAGGGTAGGACTGCAACAGATGATGGCTGGCGCCCGGCGCTTCAGTCTGCCGTCAATTCACCGGGGTGACTTAATGTCCCTTACTGAGGAATGTACCAGGGTTACTGGTATCCCTTATCTAATGAATGCTTACCGGGAAGAAGCAATAGATATTCTCGAAGACCGTCATAACGGGCTTGGTGATAGTTATGCCTTCAGTTCAATTGTTGGTCATCCAGGCACTTCTCGTAGGATTAGAACCTACGAATGATTGTCGTGCCAAATATAGTGTGGGCAACCCTGGTAGCCCGACGAGTCATGTTACTGGGAGGAGGTATCGGGGATGAAAAGGGTTTACGTTAATGAAGAGGGATGTATCGGTTGCCACCTCTATGAAGTGCATTGCCTCTAGTATTTGACGTAGATATCAGGACTCAGTGGAGTATTAAGTTTTTAAGTCGAAGGTGCTATAATGACTCTAGGTTATCTCAGAAATGTAAGAGAGGTCCGCATGGTACAAGGTGCCACCTATGAAGCAGAAAGCAAGCTAATATCCATTCTCAAGGTCTTAAGTGAGTCCTCGGAACCCCTTGGCTCAATTACTATTGCTC
>CAZXWQ010000097.1:0-4039 GCA_964644545.1 uncultured Dehalococcoidales bacterium
AGAACGAACTTAAATCCGTGTTAGCCAAGCTGGCGCCCAAGCAGCAGGCTCTCATCTTCGGCCACGCCGTGCCCATGCCGGTGCCAATCAAGACCAGAGACTGGGGGACACCGGAGTCTTACCGGGAATTCCTCCCATCTGAAGAGGCAAGCAAACAGGCCGAGAAAGATATTGAGGAGCTGTGGCCTGAAGAGGGACACGAGAATTGAAATCAGCAAAGGTTGGTCTCGCTCTCAGTAGTGGCGGTGCCCGGGGGCTGGCTCATATAGGAGTACTGCAAGTCCTGGGAAAAGAAGGCATTCCCGTTGATATGATTGCCGGTACCAGTGTCGGCGCCCTGATCGGCGCTCCCTACGCCCTGGGGAAAAGTATCAGCGAGATTACAGACCTGGCAGCGGGACTTGGTTCCAGGAGATTCTCTCTGTTATTAGACCCGGCTCTGCCCAAGACCGGCTTGATTCGCGGTCGGAAAATGGAAAACCTGTTGAGGTCAGCTATCGGAGAAGTAGAGTTTGGTGATTTGAGGATACCCCTTGCCTGCGTGGCTACTGATATTATTAGTGGTGAGGAGGTAGTAATTAGAGAGGGCCTGGTGTGGAAAGCGGTAAGGGCAAGCTTCTCTCCTCCTGTGCTGGTGGCGGTGGCTAAATGGCAGGGCATGTATCTGGTAGACGGTGCCCTGGTGAACCCGGTGCCGGTGAGCGTCCTGAAGGAGATGGGGGCAGACTTCGTCATAGCAGTGAATGCGATACCTCACCGGAGCACAGGTGAAGCCGGAGAGCCTAACATCTTCACCGTTATAATGCAGGTGCTCAATATTTCCAGCATGCGACTGGTAAAGTCCTGCCTCAGCGGGGCTGATAGCGTGATTGAACCACGTGTAGAGCATATCGGTGCCGGCCACTACCACCGGGTTGAGGAGTGTTTTCAACAGGGTGCGCTGGCGGCTCAGAGCGTTATTCCTGAAATAAAAAGGGCAATATTCGGCAAAACACCCGGGTAATTTAATCCCTTGGGTATAAATAAGGTGGGCAACAGAAATCGTCACTTAGAGACGGGGTCACTCCTGAGCCAGACCAGGAAGCTACTGCGTCGCTTTGACCTCAAGGCAAGAAAGGGACTGGCACAGCACTTCCTGGTTGATGAGGAGGTGCTGAATCTTGTTGTTTCCACTGCGGGGCTTACCCCTGCCGATGTTGTTCTTGAGATAGGACCGGGACTCGGTGTGCTCACCGGGGAGCTGGCGAGTCGTGCCGGGTGGGTGATTGCCATTGAGCTGGATGATAAGCTGGCTGCTATTTTAAGGAAGACTCTGGGTTCTCTGGATAATGTTACTGTTATCAATGGCGATGTGCTTGGTATCGACCCATTATCTTTGCTTCAGGAGAACAGGGAGAAATTTGCCTCGGCGGTAAAGAGTCCCTTTAACTATAAGGTGGTCGCCAACCTGCCGTATTACATAACTTCGGCTGTCCTGCGGCATTTCCTTGGGGCTTCACTGAAACCTCAGACCATGGTAGTGATGGTACAGAAGGAGGTGGCTGAGGCGATTGCCGCCAAACCCGGCCAGTTGAGCCTGCTGAGTGTTAGCGTGCAGTTCTACGGGGAGCCAACCATAATCAGCCATGTGCCGGCTCAGTGTTTCTATCCTGCCCCGGAGGTCGATTCGGCGATACTGAAGGTTGATGTGTATCCTCAACCGCTGGTGCCGGTAACCGATGAGCAAGGCTTTTTCAAGCTGGTGCGGGCTGGCTTCAGTGCTTCTCGCAAGCAAATAGCCAATTCTCTGGCGCTGGGTCTGGGATTGCCCAAGGTTGAGGTTCTGCCCCTGCTGGAAAAGTCTGGCATAGCGCCGCAACGGCGTGCTGAGACCCTGACCCTTGACGAGTGGGCACGACTTTGGGAGGTATTTAGCGGGATGGGTGAGCCATGCTGACGGTTCTGGCACCGGCCAAGATAAACCTGACCCTGGAGGTGCTGGCTAAGTGTGAGGACGGCTTTCACGAAATTCGCAGCGTCATTCAGGCGATAAATTTCTGTGATAGCCTTCACTTTCAATTGGGGGATAACATTGAGTTTAAGTCCATTTCGCCAGACTGGGTTCCAGAACAGAGCCTGGTATCAAAAGCAGCCAGCTTGCTACGGGAGACTACCGGGTGCACCAGAGGGGCATCCATAGAGATTGAGAAACGTATCCCTTTGCTGGCCGGGCTTGGTGGGGACAGCAGTGATGCCGCCTTTGTTTTATGCGGGCTTAACGAGCTCTGGGGGTTGGGACTTTCCCGGGATGAATTGCTTGAGCTGGCACCGCGCCTGGGGTCGGATGTGGCTTTCTTTCTATATGGCGGTACGGCTCTGGTGGAGGGCAGGGGAGAGAAGGTAACTCCACTACCCCTGTTACCTCACAGGTGGGTTGTGCTGGTTATACCATCCGTACTGAGGACGACGGGGAAGACGAAACGACTTTACGCCAGCCTCAATGCCAGTCATTACACCGATGGGCAAATTACCGGGAGACTGGTGGCGGAACTAAAGGAGGGCAGCGAATTCACTACATCGCTCCTGTTCAATACATTTGAGAACGTGACCTTTACCCGCTCTTCGAAGCTGAGTGTTTACCGGTCGCATATTATCAAGATTGGTGCCAGCAATATCCACTTGGCAGGATCGGGGCCGGGTTTGTTTACCTTACTAAGGGAAAAAGATGAGGCTGAGGACCTTTATACCCGTCTCCTTCAGCAGGGGATGGAATGCTATCTCACCGATACCGTAACCTCCGCCGACCGGGTGGAATAAACCGCCCGCACCAGCTATAATTTAAGTAGACTTAACAGAGGGGGTACAGGATGACCTATTCAACTGAGGATAATTTACAGACCGCGTTTGCCGGGGAAAGTCAGGCTAACCGCCGCTACCTGTTCTTTGCTGATAAGGCGGACCAGGAAGGCTATCCCCAGATAGCCAGGCTTTTCCGGGCGGCAGCCGAGGCGGAAACGGTCCACGCCCGCAACCACTTCAACGCCATGGATGGTGTCGGTTCGACCAAAGAGAACCTCAATGCCGGTGTCATCGGGGAACACCGTGAGTTCACCAGGATGTATCCCCCCTTCATTGAGAATGCCATCAGTGAGCAGAACACGAGGGCCCAGACTTCTTTTGAATGGGCCAATGCAGTTGAGGAAGTCCACTATAACCACTTCCAGGGGGCACTGAAAGCCCTTGGCGCCGGCCAGCAGCTAAAGGACGAGCCTTACTTTGTCTGCCAGGTCTGCGGCAATACCGTAGCCGGTGAAGCCCCGGAGAAATGTCCCATCTGCGGTGCCCCAGCTAGCAGGTTCAAGCGGGTGGAGTAGGGGAGAAGGGACTGGATTAAATATTAAGAACCAATTAACTGAAACAAGAAGGCACCAACAACTTATTACTGGCATTTATCTCCTCGAACAGTTGCTTGGCATGTTTAATAAAACTTATGGCTTTGTTGTCTTGGTTGATATTCTGAGGGGTCTTTCAATGACACAGTATGCTGAACCTCTTAGCTTGGCGGTTTGAATCCTATGTCTAGACGAACCTTGAACTACCGGACCTTTGTCAATTCGTCGAGCCTGTACAGCGATTCGTTCGCCTAAGAGTGCATCACCTTCATTGTAGTGTGTCGTCAATTACTTCAATCTCCCCTCTACTTTGTAGTTCATTACAAACCTCCACCACCAATTGCAGGTCAAGTTGCAGCTGTTCGGCAATGTCTGTGTAGTACAGTGTCTGCCCTTGTGAAAAGAGTTCTGCGATCTCTTTCCGTGCTTCGTCCTTTGGAATCTCACGAAGTTCAAGCAACGTTTCTTTCCCGATAGTGTCTTCGATATTTGTAAGACGTTCTTCAACCGCTCGTATTCTCTCTCTCAAGCTGTAGTTTTCTATTCGTAGCTGGGCATTCTCTTGCTCAAGCCACTCAGGTAATTCTGTGCTAACAAAAAACGTGGATGAACCTGCAATGCTTTCCAGTAGCCTTCCTTTTAACTGCAACACTTCAATGGGCGTGCCA
>CAZXWQ010000097.1:4139-5850 GCA_964644545.1 uncultured Dehalococcoidales bacterium
TGCAATGCTTTCCAGTAGCCTTCCTTTTAACTGCAACACTTCAATGGGCGTGCCAGAAGATAACTCAGCACCAAAACCACCAACAATGAAAGCACTAGCATTCTCGTCAAATGTGTAGTTTATGTCCCTCATTAGGTCTCGGTCTGTAGCAGTCCTAAATATTCCCCTTTCAGCCATTCTTTAGCAACCCCCGAATAATAGTTTCCATTTTTTCAAGTGCTCTATTCTGTGCGCATAGTCTTTCCTTAACTTCACCTGCATTCGCAGTAGGCGAATGGAAATTGAAGCCCATCCGAACCTGCTGTTCCTTGCCTAATGATGGTGACACTGTGCAAGTCACAATAAATTCTTCTAATTCAAACATTATCGTAGTTCCAAGCTCATAGGTTGATGAAAGTAACTCTCTGATCTTCGTATCATCGGGGGATAAGAGAGTGCGCAGGTCACATTTTTCTGTGGGAAAAGTGTAATGGTAGTTCAGACCTACAGCTTTATACGGAGTTTCAGGTAGAGTATCCACAAATCTTTCTACAATACCACCTGAGGTGTTTAAATTATCCTCTGTCACCTTCTTTATCGTGAGTTGTAACCTTTGCTCATCAACCATGAGACTAAAGTCTTCACTCTCAACAAGGGCAAACACTGGAGTATGCACAAAGTTTCTAACGGTCTTAGTAAATATACCTTTCTGATATAGCCATTCCTTGGATACAATCGATGGATTGTAGTTTGAAGCTAGGATGACAATATTTGCACCACTTGGTAAAATCATCTTGCAGATATTTTCAGGTGTACTTACTATGCTGAAGTATTATAACACAAACGACTTAATCTATACACTTATTTTCCCCGCCTACTCCAACCTGCACTGCCCGTGCTCCAGCAGGTAGTCCTCAACTACCGCTCTCTTTGTGTCTTCGGATAAGCCCTCAGTTTTTTCCAGTAGCCCGGATATTTCTTCCTGCGGGACCAGTACTGCCCCCAGGTACCTGACGGGTGATTTGGAGAATGCCGCCAGAGGCCTGCCAATCAACCAGATTCTCTTTGTTCTTTCTATCTGTTCCAGCCGGGTAAGAACGTAGTCAGCGTTTACGCCAATCCTTTTATCTACCGGTCTGATATCATAGACTGCTTTAGTTTCCGAGGCCGGGAAGGAAAATGTCAGCTTGAAATCGTGTATGTCCTCCGGTACCGTGTATGCCATGTAACCTTCCTTCTTTTCGTTCTTCAGCAGGGACGTATTCCACATCTGCCCGTCCAGGGTCTCGATGGGGCTTACGGAGTAGTATTCCTGGTTAGCTTCCAGCCTGAGGTGGGGGACCCACAACCGAAAAGAATCGTCCTGGTTCCGCAGGTTCTCAACCTCGTATTTGATAACCAGGAACACTTCTTCTTCTGGCGCGACTACTTCGCTGATTTTATCGACTATCTGGGCACTTAGAACTGTGAATGCATAGGTGTCATCGCTGCTCCGGTCACCCTGTGTCAACGACGATGTACAGGCGGTAGCTGCCACGAGCATAATAATCATAATACCAAGAAAAATACGTTTCACCCTTTATCTCCTTTTAATAACACCCTTTATAGTATATCCCGCACTAACTAATGGTATGGGCATGGCCACCGGTTGTCAAGTATGGCGCTGTAGCCACTTCTCTAGCATTTCCTCTTCTTTCTCTTTACTGCTTACCTTCCCATCCAGTCTGGCTTT
>CAZXWQ010000098.1:0-3682 GCA_964644545.1 uncultured Dehalococcoidales bacterium
GTACTCGTTCACTATCGGTCATCAAGGGTATTTAGCCTTGCCCTGTGGTCAGGGCTGCTTCCCACAAGATTCCTCGTGTCCCGTGGTACTTAAGTACAGATAAGGAGCCTTTCCCTTTCGTCTACGGGACTGTCACCCTCTGTGGTGGTCCTTTCCAGAATCCTTCGCCTAGGGTCCGGTTTGTAACTCCTTGACCTATTCTAGGTTCGGTCCTACCTGTCTTACAACACCATACAAGCTTAGGCCCCAGAACCACTTAGCCTGTACGGTTTAGGCTCTTCCCCTTTCGTTCGCCACTACTAAGGGAATGATTATCCTTTCCTCAGGGTACTGAGATGTTTCACTTCCCCTGCTTACCTCCTCCCAGCCTATGTGTTCAGCTGGGGGTACTCAGGTTTTACCTGAGTGGGTTGCCCCATTCGGGAATCCCCGGCTAGGCTTGCTAGACAGCTTACCGAGGCTTATCGCAGTCTTGCCACGCCCTTCTTCGGCCCTTGATGCCAAGGCATCCACCATGCGCCTTACCCGCTTGACCTGCTTCAGACTTAATATTAGCTCTCTATTCTATTGTTAAAGTGCTATACAAACTAAAAAAGGCTTGGTGATTTACACCAAGCCACCTGCCTGGCCACTAATCACCCACTTACTGTCTTATGTAACTACCTTCATTCCAGCTATGACCTCTACCGTAAAAGCGAGTATATCATATCAACTCGCTACTGTCAAGTATTTATTGATACTCAAAACACAGTATTTGCCGGAATACTCCCCCGCTCACTCACCCCGCCCCAATTGTTACAAAACTGTAACCAGATTTTAGTAACAAACGCTTGACAGCCAGCCCGTAGAGGTGTAAAATCCTCCGATTAGTAAGTTATGCAAAATAGATGGCGACGCTAAAATGGACTTGACCAGATGTCCAATTAGTGTCATTACCATCAGTAAAAAATGGCGGAGGGGCCGATAGTAAATAATCCTATGGAGATATACCGGGATGGCAAAGAAAGAGCTTTTTGAGCACGTGCCCACATCTCGGATGGGTGACCGGGTACTAAGGAGGCAGAGAAGACCCCGTGGTATAATCTATACCGTATCTCAAAAAATCCGGGGACTATTAAAGAATACTGCCAGCCGATAGCCGGGAACACGATAAATGTACATTATCATAGCAGGTGCTGGAGTCGTAGGTTTCCACATAGCCTCGTTGCTGGCAGAGGGCAAACACGAGGTAACCATAGTGGAGCCATCTGAGGAGGTAGTGGATAGCATCCGGCGCCAGCTCGATGTCAAAACCATCCTTGGAAATGCAGCAACGCCCAGAATCCTCAGAGAAGCAGAAATCAACCGCGCCAATCTGATTGTAGCCGCTACCAACAACGATGAAACCAACATGCTCATCTGCTTTCTGGCTAAGGAGCTTGGTGCCGGTATGACCGTAGCCAGGGTTCGCAACCCTGAATACTCCGGGTACTTTATTACTACGGCTAAATCACCCTCGGCGACACGGAAGGTAGTGAGACCGAAAAGCCTGGGAATTGACCTGTTCATCAACCCCGAGGTCGAAGTAACCGAGGAAATAATGAGCGTCCTTTGTAGCTTCTACCCCACCCCGGTGGAAAACTTCGCTGACGGACGGGTTCAGATAAGAGAATTCAGGGTTGACCAGGAGACACTGGTTGATAAGCCCCTCCAGGATATCGCTTTCCCTCAACCATTTGTGGCTGCCGCCATTACCCGCTCCGGGAAGACCTTTATACCCGGTGCCGGTGAAGTTATTAAACAGGGTGACCACATCTTTCTGGTAGCTTCGCCGGAATCCATGGATGAACTTGGGGGCATGTTTACCCGCCCGCAACCCCCGGTAGAAAATGTGGTTATCTTCGGTGGTGGGCGTATCGGCTTCCTTGTCGCCCAAGGATTGGAAAAGCGGGGGGTTTCGGTTAAGGTCATCGAACCAGATATGAGCCGGTGCCAGGAAATCGCCGCCAGGCTGGAACGAGCGATGGTCATCCAGGGGGATGCCGCCGACCGTGATTTTCTCATTGAACAGGGAATTTCATCAGCCGACGCCTTTGTGGCTACCACCACCAGCGACGAACTTAACACCCTGTGCGCATTACTTGCCAAGAACCTGGGTGTACCCCGAAGTATCATAACCCTGAATCAGCCAGGTTACATCCCCCTGGCCGAGGCTGTCGGGGTTGATGTGGCGGTATCTCCCCTCCTACTTACTGCCGAAAAAATCACCCACTTTGTCCTCCACGGCGGTGCCATTTCGGCAATCTTCATTGGTGGTAAGGAGCTACAGGCTGTCGAATTTGTCGCCAGCTCAACGGCAAGTATTGTTGAGCACAGCCTCACCGATGCTGACTTACCCAGGGAAGCGATAGCCGGCGCCATAGTCCACAATGACAGGGTCATTATTCCCCCAAATGATAGCGTTATACATACCGGTGACCACGTCATTATAGTATCCCCCCTCTCAGCGACCCCCGCCGTGGAGAAGCTATTTAAGTGACAGGTAGATGAGAATAAATGTCGTCGGTCATTACCTCGGGCTAGTAATAGCAATCCTCGGACTTTTCATGCTTCTCCCTCTCACCTGGAGCCTCATCTATAGAGAGCCTTGCTGGCAGGCATTTGCCATCTCAACGGGAATCAGCGTATGCCTCGGACTGTTGCTCTGGCGCTTGGTACCGGTCGGTGAGGGAAGGCTGAGTCGGCGGGAAGCAATACTGCTGGTTACCGGAGGCTGGATACTGGCTTCAGTCTTTGGCACCCTCCCCTATGCACTGGCCGGCACATTCACCAGCTACCTGGATGCCTATTTTGAGGCAATGTCAGGCTTCACCACCACCGGGGCCACCGTGTTTACCTCCGTTGAAGGCCAGCTCCAGAGTATCCTTCTGTGGCGCTCCCTCACCCAGTGGCTGGGGGGAATGGGAATAATTACCCTCTTTGTAGCTCTATTCCCTATACTGGGCATCGGGGCAGCCCATCTGGTAGAAGCCGAGATGCCTGGACCTCAAGCAGAGAGACTAACACCGCGCATCCGGGATACAGCCAGGACCGTATGGCTACTCTACCTCAGCTTTTCTGTCATCGAGCTTGCCCTGCTCTACGCCGCCGGGTTGCCCATGTTCGACGCACTAACCGTAACCTTCAGCACCATGCCCACCGGTGGCTTCACCGCAGTGAATTTGAGCATTGCTGCCTATGATAGCCTGTTCGTAGAAATCGTCGTTATCTTCTTCATGCTGGTGGCAGGAATAAACTTCGGGTTATTTTACTTCCTTATGTGGAAGCGGCAGGTAAGGCAATTAATCAGAAGCCCCGAACTAAAACTTTACATCGCCCTCCTCGCCGCAGCCTCCGTATTCATCGCAATAGACCTGTCCAGAAATATAGGCCTATCTATTGCTGAAGCCTTCAGATACAGCGGCTTTCAAGTCGTCTCCATCATGACCACCACCGGCTTCAGCACCGCCAATTTCGATGTTTGGCCGGCGTTCTCCAGGTCGGCTCTACTGATACTGATGATTATTGGCGCCTCAGGTGGTTCAACAGGAGGAGCATTAAAGGTCGTCAGAATCCTGGTATTGTTCAAGTATGCCTACCGCCGCATACTGCTCGCCTTCAACCCCCGAGCAGTTATTCCCCTGAAAGTCGGAGGCAGCGTACT
>CAZXWQ010000098.1:3782-5848 GCA_964644545.1 uncultured Dehalococcoidales bacterium
TGATGCTTTTCGCTCCCTCCTTCTGGAAGTGGCGTTAACCAGAAGACACGAATATTTAAAAAAGGGTTGTAGTTTTTTAGTAACGAGGTTATAATAGCCGTTGCTCAATAAAAAATAGTAGTAAAAAGCAATGGAGTTTCAGAATATCCTGGTACCGGTAAGTGGTACTGAAGCCGACGAAGAAGCAATCAGGCTAGCCTGTAGACTGGCCAGGGGGGATAAGGCCAGGGTTCTTGCTGTCTACGTTATACCTATTGAACGCACCCTTCCCCTGGATACTGAAATTGAGACCGAGGTCCAGAAAGCTGAAGGAATACTGGACCGCATGGAGAGTGTTGCCAGAGAACAGAACTATGTGATAGAAACTGACCTCCTTCAAGCCCGTGACGTGGGTCCATCCATCATTGATGAAGCCGTAGAGCGTGAGGTTGACCTCATCTTGATGGGAGTCACCTACATAAGAAGCTTTGGTCAGTTCAGCCTGGGCACAGTGGTACCCCATGTGCTTAAAAATGCGCCCTGTCGTGTTATACTATACCATCAGTATACCCCTGGCTGAGGTTGTTATATGAATGTAGTAATTATGGGTTGTGGACGAGTAGGCGCCTGGCTAGCTAGATTACTGGATGCTGACGGGCATTCCGTCACCGTTCTCGATACAGACTCCTATAGTTTTCGAAGACTTAGTTTTCCAAGACTCCTGCCCGATTTCAAGGGCAGGGCGCTGGTGTGTAATGGCATTGACCAGGAAGCGCTAAAAAGGGCTGGCATAGAGCAAGCCAATGTCTTTGTAGCTCTAACTCAGGGGGACAATCGTAATATTATGGCGGCTCAAATTGCCAAGCATATTTTTAACGTGCCCAGGGTGCTCTGCCGTATTTATGACCCCCTGCGCCAGGAGTTGTTCAGCAGCCTGGGACTGGAAACCATCAGTCCCACCACAATGTTTGCCCAGGTATTGAAGGAAAAGCTAGACAGCTGAGGTGGAAAATTTGTATATCGTAGTCATTGGTGGTGGCCGGGTAGGCTACTATTTGACCAGAGCACTGCTCGACGAAGGACACGAAGTCCTCATAATAGAAAAGAACGCCAACATATGCACAACCATTTCTGATGAACTGGGTAGTATCTGCTTCCGCGGTGATGGCTGTGAGGTAGCTACTTTGGAGGAGATAGGCACCCAACGAGCTGATATGCTTGTTGCTGTAACCGGTGATGATGAAGACAATCTGGTATCCTGCCAGGTCGCCAAGCACAGGTTTAATGTACCGCGCACTATAGCCCGTATTAGAAACCCGCAAAATGAGACCCTCTTCAAGAAGCTGGGCATAGATGTTACCGTAAGTAGTACCAATGTCATCCTTGAGCAAATAGCTGAAGAGGTCCCAACACACCCGCTAACACACCTGTTAGCAATTAGACATAAGGGGCTGGAGATTGTAGAAGTAAAAATCCCCCCTGACTCAAATACGATAGGTAAGAGCGTGAAGGAACTCTCCTTACCACCGGGAAGCGTCCTGTCCCTAATCATCCGCAAAGCGAGAAAGCCTATCGTCCCCACACAAAGCACCACCCTTCAGGCTGAAGACCAGGTAATAGCTGTCACCGACCCTGAGTCAGAAGAAGCACTGCGGACCGCGCTGAGAGGCGAGTAGATAGGCATGGAACTATCCTTTTCCTGCACCCCTCTAACCTGACTATACATGCCTTCCGTGCTCAGGTAGCCAATGCCGTGAGGTCTCCGATGACTGCAAACAAGCTCAACCGGTTTTGGACGCTGATTATTGTGCTCCTGGTAGCTATAACTATTGCTGGCGCTCTGGTAGCCTGGTCAGGATACCATTCAAGCCAGCCAGTAGAGATTTCTCTGCACCCACACCAGGAGCCAGGGAATACAATTCCAACCCCCGGGATGCAGGAAGAGCAGCAGCCACAAAAAATTGACATTAACCGGGCTGAGGTTTGGCTGCTCAAGGCTCTACCAGGTATTGGCGAAGTAAAAGCCCAAGCCATTATAGATTACCGACAGCAAAATGGAGCTTTCCGCAGTACCAATGAGCTAACCA
>CAZXWQ010000099.1:0-4446 GCA_964644545.1 uncultured Dehalococcoidales bacterium
ACCTGTTTTATCGCCGATGCCAGATATACCGAATGTCCCAGGGGAAAGTACATTGGAGCTATGGTGAGGAGATAGCCAGTGCTAACATTGAGGTAGTCCAGTTTCCCGGTGTCAGCCATCATCTTAGCCATTATCTTCATATCATCCAGGTTATATCCCCCGGGCATGAACTCATCGCCATTGAACCTTATCCCCACCACGAAATCGCCACCCACCGCTGCCCTGACGGCATCGATAACCTCCAGGGTAAACCTCATGCGCCCCTCAATGTCACCGCCATACTCGTCGGTACGCTTGTTGGTTAACGGCGACATAAACTGATTGAACAGGTACCCGTGGGCACCGTGTAGTTCAACCCCGTCGACACCTGCCTTTTTTACTTCAGCCGCTGTCCAGGCAAAAGCCTCAACGACCTCTTTTATCTCGTCCCTGGTCATTGCGTGAGAAGCCGTACCGACCCCTCCCCTGGGCGCAGCCGAAGCTGACCATGCCTGGTTCCCCGCCAACATAGACGCTGCCTGGGACCCACCATGCCAGAGTTGAACCAGGAAGCGGGTACCATATTGCTGGATAGTGTCAGCCGCTCTCTTCAACTTTTCCGTTGCATTGGGCATACGTGAGGGTACCAGAAGGGTAGATGGATGGACACCCCAGACACCAGTGCATATCAGCCCAACCCCACCCTTCGCCTTTGATTCCCAGTAACCTATTAGCCTATCCCCGGGTAGCGTATCCGGGTCACGCATGGCGGGGTAATGCCCCGGGACTACTATCCGGTTGGGAACAATCATTGAGCCCACTTTGAGCGGACTGAAGAGAAGCCTGAACTGGTCTGCCATTTACTTTCCTCCTAAAGAATTGAATTATAAGTCGTTCCTTTTTGCACTGCCAACCAGCATAACATCAAGGCCATCCCTTTATCAAGCTATTATTCCCGCTGATATGATTAGTGACACATTTCCCCCTTGCCTCGTCATTGCGAGCCGAAACTCCGAGACGAGCGAGGAGGAGGCGTGGCAATCTTATTGCCCCCTTGGATTGCTTCGCCCTTCAGTGGAAGGACTCGCAATGACATAAGAGAAGTACTGAACTTGAAACCACGATAGGTACTACACTTTAGAGTGTCACCCATCTGTCTAGGCTAGCTCAGCTACAGATTACATATGGACGGGTCGCCGTGCACCAGAGGAGTAAATAGTAAAAAAACCCTCTTGACAATAGAACATTTGTTCTGATATAATAATGGGTTACTCTTTCTGGAGCCCTGATGATGAGCAAGCTCATTGGCGAACCGGTCAAAGCCCGCACCAACAAGGATTCAATGCTAACCGCCTTTATCTGGAGGAAGCGCCTCTATAGAGTGGTTGAAGTTCTTGGCTGGTGGCGAGAACCACCTGAGTGGTGGAATAGTAAAGCCGTGCGTTTTTTCGTGCGTGTTAACGCCGAAAACTCCAGCGTGGGAACTTACGAGCTCTATCAGCTTGGGGAGAGGTGGTTTCTCCACAGAGTCCTCGACTAGGATATTCCCATGGATTTTATTCACCTTCATGTCCATTCTCAGTACAGTTTCCTCGATGGCGCTTCATCACTGGACAGGCTGCTGGAAAAAGCCGTGGCTCTGGGTATGCCAGCGATGGCCCTGACCGACCACAACAGGCTAACCGGTGCCATCAGGTTTTACAAGAAGGCAACTGCCCTCGGAATAAAACCAATCACAGGGGCTGAGGTTGATATGGAGGGAGGTCATCACCTGACACTTCTCTGTAAAGACAGGCGCGGCTATTCAAGCCTGTGCCGGTTGCTTACCAACGCCCACCTATCAAATCGTGGCCGCAAACCAGAAGTAAGCAAGGAGATGCTACAGAATCTCTGCACCGGGCTTATTGCCCTGTCAGGCTGCAGCAGAGGCGAGATACCGCAACTTGTCAGTCAAGGTAAAGCCGAAGAAGCGATGAGGGCAGTAAATTTTTATAAAGGCATCTTTGGTGACGATTTCTTTGTGGAGCTTATCAGCTACCCGTCCGGGAAGGGCATGTCCGCTGGTTACCGGCTGGCTACCTTTGCCAGGGAACAGGGAATCCCGATAGTTGCTACCAATAACGTCCACTACACCGAAATGGAAGATTACGCAGTAAAGGAACTGTTGAACGCTATTGGTCAGAACATCCCTGTCCCGGAGCTAAAGGGCTACCGGACGGTAGAGCAGTACCTCAAGTCTTCCAGTGAAATGGAGGGGTTGTTCCATGACTTTCCTGAAGCACTGACCTCCACCGAGGAAGTTGCTTCAAGGTGCAACCTGGAGCTGGAGCTGGGCAAACCCCATTTTCCACAGTTTACTATTCCCCAGGGTGAAACTGAATACAGCTACCTGTCAAAATTAGCTCATGAGGGGGCTTTAAGGAAATATGGTCCCCTTACTCGCAAAATCAGGGAACGCCTTGAGTACGAGCTGAGCACAATTAATAAGCTCGGTTTCTGCGGCTACTTCCTCGTGGTCTGGGACATAGTCAGATGGGCCAGAGAAAGAGGCATCAGGTGTCAGGCCAGGGGTAGTGCGGTTGATAGCCTGGTTGTCTATGCGCTGGATATAAGCGTTGCTGACCCTGTAGAATATGACCTGCTCTTTGAACGCTTCATGCACCCGCTAAGGCACGAGCTGCCTGATATTGACCTGGATATTGACCGCAGGCGCCGGGACGAGGTAAAGGACTATATATATCACAGGTATGGCGCCGAGAATGTCGCCTGCGTGGGCACCATCAACACCTACATGGCCAGAGGGGCTATTCGCGATGCCGGTAAAGCCCTGCAAATACCACAGAGAGTAATTGAGGAGGCCTGCAAGGGCATCCACTACCTGTCCGCTTCAAAACTCCTGGAGTATGCTGATTCCCTGCCTGAACTAAAGAAGAGTACCATTTATCAGAGACCAGAGCTTGCCGGCTTCTTCAGGCTTTGCGCCGCCATAGACGGGTTCCCCAAGCACCTGTCCGTTCACCTGGGTGGGCTACTGATCGGAGATGGCAGGCTTTCTGATTCCGTTCCTCTGGAATGGTCCAGCGGTGGAGATATCATCAGCCAGTACGATAAAGATGACATTGAGAGGCTTGGCATCGTCAAGATGGACTTGCTATCGCTGCCCACCCTGACCGTGATTGGAGACACACTGGCTGAGGTAAAGAAGAACCGTGGTATTTCGATTGAACTGGACAGGATACCCAGGAATGACCCTGAAGCTTTTGCCATGCTCCGAGACGGTAAGACACTGGGTACTTTCCAGCTTGAATCCCCGGCGCAAAGAGAGATGGCAGGGAGATTGTTGCCAGACTGCTTTGAAGACATCATTGTCTCAATCTCACTGGTGAGACCGGGACCTCTCAAGTCAGACATGGACAAACTTTACCTGCCCCGAAGACACGGCAGAGAACCGGTAACCTACCTTCACCCCAGACTAAAGGATGCCCTGGGCGAAACACTGGGAGTGATACTCTACCAGGAGCAGGTGCTCAAGGTTGCTCATGACCTGGCCGGTATGAGCTATGCGGAGGCTGATGGATTTAGAAGAGCGATGACACATGACCGCACCCCGGAGGAAATGGAGAAGATGCGGGATTCCTTCATTTCCAGTGCTGCCAGAAACGGCGTGAGTAAGGGTATCGCCTCAAGGGTCTTTGAGCAGCTATCTTCCTTCGCCGCCTATGGATTTTGCAAAGCCCATGCCGCTACCTATGCTGTCCTTGCTTACCAGACCCTCTGGCTAAAGTGCCATTACCCTGCCGAGTTCTTTGCTGCAGTACTGTCAAACCAGCCTATGGGGTATTACCCCCCGCGTGTACTGGTAGCCGAGGCCAGGAGGGCTGGCGTTGAGATACTACCTCTTGATATAAACAAATCTTCATCCTGTTATACCGTGGAAGGCGGAGCAATAAGGGTCAGCCTCAAACAACTCAAAGGGATGTCAGGAGAAGCCCTGGAGTCTATATTATCGGTGAGAGCCAGGGGTAAATTCACCTCACTGAGAGATTTTATCCTGAGAACGAATACCAGCCGGCCCATCATAGAGAACCTAGTTAAGGTTGGTGCCTTTGACTCTCTTGCTGATAGGGATGAATTGCTGGCACAGCTTCCCGGGCTGGTAAAACTCAAGCACAAGACAGGTAAGAGGACAAGCCCCCTATTTGAAGATATGGAATCAGGAGCGAGCCTAATCAAGGAAACAGCTCAGACCGATAGAAAAGCAAGGATGCTGATTGAAAGGGAGCTTCTATCCCTGGACTTATCAGCGCATCCCTTAGATTTCTTACCCGGCGGCAATGGATTCACCCGGATGAAAGACCTGCCCTCAGTAGCTACCGGCAAGAGTGTTAAGATTACCGGCTCGGTAATTCGCTATCAGACACCACCCACCAGGAACGGGAACCGGGTGGTCTACATCATAATGGAAGA
>CAZXWQ010000099.1:4546-5756 GCA_964644545.1 uncultured Dehalococcoidales bacterium
CTTAACCAAAAACAAAGGAGGTGTATCTATGGCAGAAGACTCAATAATCACGGATGAAATGAAAAGCATGGTAGGGGTGGAGTCAGAACCATCAGTATTTGAGATTGAGAAAGAACCGATAAGAAGATGGGCAGATGCAATCGGCGACCCTAACCCGCTGTATCACGACGAGGAATACGCCAGGAGCAAAGGGTACCGCAGCATCATTGCGCCCCCCGGTTTTGTCGCTCAATACGCTTATCCGGTGAAGATGGGACAAATGCGAGTACGCTTCAGAAGTCCCCTTACGAGGATGCTCAATGGCGGCAACGAGTACGAGTTCTTCAAGCCGGTACAGGCCGGCGATGTTCTAACAGCAACCACCAAACTGGCCGAGCTTTTTGAGCGTGAGGGCAGGCTAGGCAAAATGCTCTTCATCATTAACGAGACCGCCTACAAGAACCAGAACAACGAGGTGGTAGCTATACAACGAGGCACCGGCATCAGTTACTAGCCTCCATTGAATAGAAAGGAGAAGAAAGTTGGCTAAAGAACTTTTCTGGGAAGACGTAGAAGAGGGTACAGAGATAACTCCGCTGGTGAAGGAACCAACCACCCAGCAGCTTGTGCGCTGGGCAGGAGCCTCCGGGGACTTCTATCAGATACATTATGATAAGGACTTCGCCCTGGGCAACGCCCTACCCGGTGTTATCATCCACGGTGCTCTGAAGAGCGCCTGGCTGGGACAGTTACTCGGCGACTGGGTGGGAGAAAGCGGCACTGTCAAGAAGTACGGCTGTAGCTACCGTGGCATGGATGTTCCGGGAGACAAGCTCACCTGCAAAGGGAAAGTGGTCCGGAAGTACGTGGAGGGTGACGAGCATCTGGTTGATTGCGAGATGTGGCTGGAAAACTCTCAAGGGCAGCAGACAACCCCAGGCACAGCAGTCCTTGCTCTCCCTTCGAAAGGCTAGCCGCCTTCACCACGAACTCAATTATTATTGATTGGTCTTTATGCCACAAGGCATACTGGCAGACTTGATTAGCCTATGGAAAGAACCAAGGGTATTCCCTATAAGTGGCTGGCGCTACTGACTGTGTCTATCGGCACCTTCATGGGAACACTGGATGCCAGTATTGTCAACATTTCCTTTCCAAGACTTACACAGGTATTTGATACGGAACCCTCGATTGTACTGTGGGTATCTGTAGCCTACCTTCTGGTAGGTGT
>CAZXWQ010000100.1:0-5641 GCA_964644545.1 uncultured Dehalococcoidales bacterium
CTAACGGCTTCTGCTCACTCTCGACCTTCTCTTCACTGGTTCCCTGTTCTTTTTCTGCTTCGTTTTCCAACATACTATTCTCCCTCTAGTTGTTCAATTCTAGCTTGTAACACTCCCACAAACCCCCGCAGCGGGTTAGCAAGGCAACCTGCCAGAGCCCAAAGGGGGCTTTTCATCCCACCCGCCACCCTGGCAAGCAATACCTCTCTTGATGGCAGAGTGGAAAGGGTTATCACATTCTCCGAGGTAAGCATTCTGTCAACTAAAAAACCTCCCTTAATGCTCACGCTTGCCCCGGAAGTACGAATGTATTCAGCCAGGACTCTCGCTGGCTCAGTTAAGCCACCATAACCGAGAGCAATAGCTACCGGACCCTCAAATGAACCAGCCAGGTCTTCCCTGCCTGCCCTTTCTGCGGCAAATCGAGCCAGGGTATTCTTTATCACCTTATACTGGCTACCTATCTCCTGCAATCTACGCCGCAGGGTAGTTATCTCAAGGGTTGACAGCCCCCGATAGTCAGTTAGTATACCAATACTGCAGTTAGAAATCTCCTCTCGGAGCCTCTCAATAATCTGTGCCTTCTTTTCTCTGTGCATCTTCTCTCACCTGCTAATCTGTGCACTCATCTAAAAAATAAAGCCCTTATGCCTGTAGCCCAAGGACTTTACACTGGACTTTCTGTACCTCGCACAACTCATTCCTGCTGCAAGGTACCGCCAATCCAGCAAAATCACTCCCTCGGCAGGCATACTACTTTAAGCCTTAACCAGCACCCGCTGTCTCAGGATATATTAAATTATCTATATTATACTATATCTTTTCCTTAGTATCTAGTCCCTGCGTCCCCAGATAGAAACGGCACAGGTAAAAGAGCCCGGTGCACCACCTAAATTGTGAGTTAGACCAATATCAGCCTTCTTTATCTGGCGCTGGTCCGCCTTACCCTGAAGCTGCTTGTATATCTCGTATATCATCCGCAGTCCGCTGGCACCAATCGGGTGCCCAAAACACTTCAGTCCGCCATCAGTGTTGACCGGCAGGCCCCCTGTAAGTTCAAAGAAACCAGACTCAATATCTTCTCTCGCTCCACCTTCTTTACTCCATTGCATGTCTTCATAGATAATGAGCTCGGTGATGCTGAAACAGTCGTGCACTATGGCAAGGTCTACTTCCTCACGGGGGTTCTTTATCCCGGCAGTCTGGTAAGCCATTCTGGAAGCACTCCGCGTCTCATCGAAGTGAGTAAAATCATAGTAATCACGGAGCATACCCTGGCCTCCAGCAACCGCCAGTCCGAACCCTTTAGCCAGGATATAATCATCCCTGAAATTCTTGGCATTTTCCTCTGTAGTAATAATGGCAGCTGCTGAGCCATCGCTGACGCCACAACAGTCGTACAGCCCGAGAGGGAACGCCTGCATCGGGGCATTAATTGCCTGCTCTATGCTTATCTCCCTCTGGAAATGCGCCTTTGGATTCAGCGAGCCATTGTGGTGGTTCTTCACACTAATCTTGGCAAGAAGCTCCTTTCCCTCGTCATAGCTTAACCCGTACCGGTGGAAATACCGGTTGGCCGCCAGGGCAAACTGAGCCGGCGGTGGTACTGGTGCCATAATCTGAGACGAAGGCTGCCCACCACCTCCGGTAAGGAAGCCAACACCCGAATCCTTTAGCTTTTCAACACCAGCAACCAGAACCAGGTCATAAATCCCGGCGGCTACCGCAAAACTGGCATTCATCATGGCATCTGTCGCGGTAGCACAAAAATTCTCTATCCTCGTTATCGGGATATATTCCGTCTTTATTGCCCGGGCCAACACCTGACCTGACATCTGGTTCTGAGTCCCAAGCCAGGCTGCCTGGATATCCTTAGACTCGATACCAGCATCCTCAAAAGCCTCATAGCAGGATTCTACCAGCAGGTCATCAGTACCCGTATCCCAGCGCTCCCCAAACTTGCTGCACCCCATACCAACTATGGCAACCCTGTCCTTTATACTCTCCATTTTCTTTCTATCCTCCTACAAAGAATCAAGTATTATCTACTGATGCCCAGCCAGGTTCTTTTCTCCCTTTAGAACCTTGCTGGTACAGACTTCCAGTAATAGTTATGCACACCACCTGATGACCGGAGCTTCCTGAAGCTCATTTCCACCGCAGCTTCACATTTGACGTCCTCAATTTCGCGGTCAGTCATCATAAACAGCCCTCTACCACCGCCGTTAAAATCAATTACAGTGATAGCCAGCGGTCGGTCTACACCGGGTACAAGGTAGTCCAGGGAGAAGGTAAATATCTTTCCCTTCTTATCTGAAAGTCTGACAGTCTCCCACTGGTCCTTGGCATGACACTTGCTACATACCCGCTGTGGTGGATATTGAACCAGACCACAGCTCAGACACTTAGCTCCATGAAGACGGTCAATTGATTCCCGCTCCCGCCAGCGTGCTGAGACAGATGGCGGACCGCCATCAAGACCCCGCATAGCGGCACCCCTGATACCAACCGCCTTACGTATCCGCTTTGCCTCTAGATTTCCTCTTATTCCACGCTTGGGTCCGAACTTCTCTATTTCCCTGGTAACTTCCAGTAGATAGGCATCAGCCCCATCACCGTAACTGGCCACGAGAATCCTGTCCCCCGGTTTGGCCTCCTCCAAAGCCGCAATCAGCAGCATTATCGGGTAAGCGGTACCGGTATTCCCCATCTGACCAAATAGAGGGTTCTGAACCTGTGTCTGGGGGTCAAGCCCCAGCCTTCTGGCCATCTCACCGTGCCTTCTGGGATTAGGACCATAGTAAGCAGCCTTGGTAATGTCTTTCGGGGTAATATTCAATTCACTCATAAGCCCGGAAACCGCTTCGGGGAGAATCTTGAGGTAGCCGGTCTCCAGGACAAACCTGTCTTCCCATGTCCGAACATTCATATCACCCTCAGCTCGCCACATATCCAGCATCTCGTCAGAGACAGAATAGCTACCTACTACATTGGCAATAACCCCTTTGTCGCCGAAGAGCAGGGCACCAGCACCGTCACCAGTGGCCTGGTCAAGTTCAGTGCCCGGAGCCCCCATACGACAGTCGGCACCAGTAACCATAACCTGCCTGGCTGACCCGGCAGCAATGGCATCCAGAGCCGACCTCATTGCCAGGGTACCGGCTCGCAGGGAGTTTGTAACGTCATTAGTGACAATGTTTCTTCCAAGGTCAATAGCCGCCGCTACTATAGATGCCCCCTGCTTCTCGATATAGGGCGAGGTGGTCGTGGCAAAAAACAAACCATCAACTGCACTACGGTCTAGACCCTCGATGCAGTCCATGCCTGCCGCCACCGCCATCGTTAAGCTGTCCTCATCAAAATTGCAGACCGGTTTCTCCACAGGCAGACCCCACCCGGCGGTCTCTTGACCCAACCTGTACCGTGGTATATATGCCCCGTATGAAGTAATACCTGCCATTTCTCCTCCTTACACTATTATTTGCTCGCCTCAGGTATCTTATCATCAGGTCCTGGTGAAGTCAAAAAAAACAAAAGGGGCTGGCCTAAGGCATAACCTTATGCCAACCCCTAAAGTAACAAAACAACACTATGTTCAGGCTTAAACCCGGCAACTCAAGCTACCCGGTTATGCCCCTTCCAGTCCGACGATGCCAACAAAAATGGCACAGCCAGCCGGACCACCACCCAGGTTATGGGTCAGTCCCAGCTTGGGGTTCTTTATCTGCCGGGAAGGCTGTCCAGGATTCAGCATGTCATCAGCCTTACCCTGGAGCTGAAGGTACATCTCATAGAGCATCCGTATCCCGCTGGCGCCAATCGGATGACCGAAGCACTTCAGGCCACCATCTGGCTGTACCGGTAGCTTTCCATCGAGGTCAAAGTAGCCATCCTCGATATCGCGCAGGACCTTCCCCCGCTCGCTGAACCTGAGGTCCTCCATGGTGACTGCCTCGGTGATAGAGAAACAGTCATGCACCTCGGCCATGCTGATTTGCTCACGCGGGTTGGTTATACCGGCCTCCACGTAGGCTCTCTCTCCAGCCCGTACCGTAGCTTCAACATGCATATAATCGAACTTCGCGTTGAAATTGCCGTCATTAGGTGCCATGGCAATCTGAAGCGCCTTGACAAACATGGGCGGCTCTTTGCCCTTCCTCATGCTCTTGGCTATCTCCGGTGTCGTGATAATGGCAGCCGCCGCGCCGTCGCTGACGCCGCAGCAGTCATACAGCCCCAGAGGCCAGGCAATCATCGGTGCATTGAGAATCACGTCCATATCCACTGCCCTCTGGAAATGTGCCTTCTTATGTCGGGCACCGTTCATATGGCTCTTCCAGGAGACCCGGCCTATCATGTGCTTGCCTTCTTCATAGCTGAGGCCGTAGTGGTCAAAGTAGGTGGTGGCCAGCATGGCAAACTGAGCCGGCGGTGGACCTGTCGCTCCTGCCGTCATACCATGACCAGGCCCGGGTATTGAGCCGTCAGTCAAGCCGCTGAGGCCACTATCCTTGTACTTGTCGACACCAAGAGCCAGCACGATGTCGTAGATACCGGCAGCAACAGCATAGCTGGCATTCCGGAATGCGTCTGAGGCGGTGGCACAGGCGTTCTCTACTCTGGTAACGGGAATGTACTGGAGCCTGAGAGGTTCAGACAGTGCCATTCCGGTGTTCCCTGTTGCGGTTCCTACCCATGCAGCCTCGATGTCCTCGGGCCCTATCCCGGCATCTTCAAAGGCCTGATAGGCAGCGTCTATAATCATGTCATGAGCGCTGGCATCCCAGCGTTCTCCGAATTTGGTGCACCCCATTCCAACAACAGCAACCCTATCCCTAATACTTCCTGCCATTTTAAAATACCTCCCTGATTATATATTCTGCTGGTTAGTCTTTTATTCCCTGACCGGCTTGCACTTCCAGAAGTAACTGCTGGAACCGGGTCCCAACGGCGTCTTCCTGAAGGTCATCTCGACAGGCAAACCTACCTTGCATTCTTCAGGGTCACGGTCAACCATGTCGAACAAGCCTCTACCGCCTCCTTCGAAGTCAATAACGGCTCGCGTCATCGGCGGATTGATACCACCACCCAGGTAGTCGTGGCTGAAGCTGACTGTTTTACCCGTCTTATCGGCAAACCGGTATGGCTCAAAGTTGTCTTTCGCCTGACACTCGAGACAGATATGGGCGCGCATTGAAGAGCCGCTCATATAAAGCTGGACTGTACCGCAATTCAAGCACTTTACGCCGTATAGGGGCAAGCCAAGCTTCCGCTCTCTCCACTCTGCCGACATGGCCACTCTCATCCGACCGCGCATAGCCGTCGGCACCAGGCCCCGCCAGCGCATGTACTTTCCGTAGTTGTCAAGCGTCCCCTTGATAGCAAGATGGCGCTTTATGGCCCTTCTGTCTTTTATCTTTTCAATTTCTTCAGTAGTCTTGAGCACGACGGCGTCACAGCCATTGCCCCAATTGACCAGCAGGAACCTATCACCTGCTTTGGCATCTTCCAGGGCTGAAATCAGAATCATCGGGGCAAGTGCCGCTCCAGCATTGCCCATATTGTCAAGAAGTGGTTCCTGAACCTGCTCTGGAGCGAAGCCCATTGCCCTGGCCAGGCTGGCTTGCGCTCTGGCATTGGC
>CAZXWQ010000101.1:0-5581 GCA_964644545.1 uncultured Dehalococcoidales bacterium
GTCAAGCCAGCTTGAGGCTGGGCACTACATCCAGGCCCAGGCCGTCTACCTTGCCCGCCTGGAACTGGTAGTAGCCACAGGCAGCAATCATAGCAGCATTATCGGTGCACAGTATTGGTTCAGGGACCAGAACGGGGACAGGTGAGCTTTGGGCCAGAGATTGGCGAAGTAAGATATTTGATGCCACACCGCCAGCGAGTAAGACTTGCTTCACACGGTACTCTCTGGCTACAGCCACCGTTTTGGTTACCAGGACATCAATCACTGCCTCCTGGAAACTGGAGGCGGCATCAGCCGCACTTGAAATCTTACCCGCCTCGACCAGTCGAAGCAGGGCTGTCTTAACACCGCTGAAGCTGAAGTCACTAGTCCCCTTGAGCCAGGCTCGGGGTAACGGGATGGAGGCAATGCCTGACCTTGCTGCCTGCTCAATGGCGGGACCACCGGGGTAGCCCAGGCCTAATATCCGGGCGGCTTTATCAAAGGCCTCGCCGGCGGCATCGTCACGTGTCTGCCCCAGTAGCACGTAGTCCCGGTGCCCTTTCATCAGCACCAAGTCAGTATGTCCCCCGGAAACAATCAGACACACCAGCGGGAAATCAGGGCTATCTCCAGCCAGCCAGTTGGCATAGATGTGCCCCTCGAGGTGGTTGACTCCAGTAATGGGCAGGTCGCGGGCCAGGCTGATTGCCTTAGCTACGTTCACTCCGGTAAGTAATGAACCAGCCAGACCGGGTCCAATGGTAACAGCGATGGCGTCCAGGTCGTCCCAGTTAGCTTTAGCCTCGGCCATTGCCTGCTGAATAATGGGGACAATGCTCAGGGTATGCTGTCTGGAGGCTACCTCGGGGACAATCCCTCCATAGCGGGCATGAATTTCCACCTGCGAGGCAATCCGGTTGGATAGAATGCTGACTCCGCCCTCGACCACTGCGGCTGCTGTTTCATCACAGGAGGTCTCAATGCCAAGGATTTTCATACATCTGGATTATAGCACAGGGGGTGTGAGAAAAAGCAATCGGTCTGTTTTGACAGTAGAAATAGCCGATGTTATCATTAGCTTAGGAGTCTTGCTAAATATGAATAATAGTAACAGAGAGGTGATGCTGTATGTCTAATGAGGCAATACTGTGGTATCTGGTGTTGCTTTTTGTCTGCCTCCTCTTATCAGCCTTCTTTTCCAGCTCGGAAACAGCGTTTGTTTCGCTGCAGAGGGTGAGGCTGAAGCACGACGTAAATATCAAGGTACGGGGGGCAGAGCGGGTAGCCAGGATGGTCGAGCGGCCGGAGAAGCTCTTATCCACCATCCTGCTGGGTAACAACCTGGCCAACACTGCGGCGGTTGCTCTAGCTACTGCACTGGCTGTCAATTTCTTGCGGAATAAGGAGATGGGTGTCCTTATTGCTACAATTGGACTGACCGTCATTCTGCTGATATTCTGTGAAACTACTCCCAAGACAATAGCTACCCATCACGCTGAGCGGTTATCCCAGGTATTTGCCCGACCGATAGAGTGGCTTTCGGTGCTGCTAACCCCTTTCGTCTGGGTGTTGAGCTGGATAGCCTCGGGGTTCAGTAAGCTGGCCGGAGGAACGCCTGTACCGGGGTCTCTGGCCGGTGAAGAAGAAATTCGCACCATGATATCGGTAGGACGAAGTGAGGGGGAGGTGGAGGATGCTGAGGCGAGGATGCTGCACAGGGTCTTTGAGTTTGGTGACCGGCCGGTTCGTGAGAGCATGGTGCCACGACCGGAGGTGGTGTGTATCGAGCAGGGCTCCAAGATAAGTGACTTTCTTGCCCTCTATGCTCAGTCTCCTCTATCCCGTTTCCCGGTGTTTCAGGAGAACATGGATAATGTGATAGGCATCCTCTCCATTAAGGATGTGCTGATGGCACTGGCCAAGGGCACTACTAATATGGACAGTGCTGTTGATGACCTTGTTCGCCCGGCCTACTTTACCCCTGAAAGCAAGCGTATTGGCGAGCTCTTTGCCGAGATGCGTGATAGAAACTACCACATGTGCGTGGTCGTGGATGAGTTCGGTGGGACGGCGGGTATTGCCAGCCTGACACGACTGGTCGAGGAGATTGTTGGACCGGTGGGGGATGAGCTTGCTGTTGTAGAGAAGGACTATGAGGAAATTAATGCTTACACCTTTGAAATTGATGGGGGGATGCGTATTGAGGAAGCCAATGAAGAGATGGGACTTGACTTGCCCGAGGGTGATTATGAGACGGTGGCTGGGCTCATACTTGACCTTCTGGGGCGCATACCCAGACCCAATGAGCAGTTGAGGTATAAGGACTTGAAGCTGGTGATAACTGAGATGACGGGAGTGAAGATTGAGAGAATCCTGTTGACCAAGGAAGGGCATGCATCGGCTACGGACTCGGTTCAGACGGGGTGATGAGATAAAGTTTATCTCTCACCTGGATATAATGCGACTGTGGGAGAGGGCGCTTCACCGGGCTCAGATATACCTTGCCTACTCAGAAGGGTTTAACCCGCGTCCCCGAATATCGCTGGCTGCTCCTCTGTCGGTGGGCGTAACCAGCGAAGCTGAATTGATGGATGTCTTTGTTACCAAAAGTGTCTCTCCCCACTGGTTCACTAATGCCGTTAGCCGGCAGTTACCACATGGCATCGAGATACTGGATGTTTACCAGATAGCCCCGGGTATACCCTCCCTACAATCGCAGGTTCGGTATGCCGAATATGAGGTTGAAGTAGCCACCGCAAAGAGTTCAAAGGATATAGAGTCATCGATTTCCAGTCTGTTGTCAGTGGAGCACCTGCCGTGGTACCACCACAGGGACACTGGCCGGCGAAGCTATGACCTGAGGCCGTTGATTGATGATATATGGCTTATTGATTGGTGCCATTCATATTGCACTATCGGCATGAAGTTACGTTGTGATAACAGCGGCTCGGGAAGGCCGGAGCAGGTTGCCCTGGCTCTGGGTTTTACCGCTTACCCGCAATTAATGCGGCGCACCAGGCTTTACTTAAGAGCCCAGGTGTGAGATTCTGTAATGAAGGGCATATACGTTGCCAAGTATTAGATTACTTCACCTAGTGGCAGGATAATGAGAGGATTAATCAGAACTACTATCATAATTGTGGTGCTTATCGCTATTGGTGTTGGTACCAGTATTATAATCACCACGGACCTGGATAGGAGAATAGTGGCTACCAGCCGGCGTGGCTTTGAGGAAGGGAATGTGGAAGGCTATGAGGAGGGCTTACAAGAGGGCACCAGAGCTGGTTACCAGGAAGGTAGCCAGGTGGGATTCGAAGAGGTGGCGAACGGAGGCTATGAGAGCAGGGATGAGCCTGGCTTCTACTTTCTCTATAATCCAACCTATGAAGAGGTGCGAGGAATTCTGGCCGAGGATGTGAGTGGTTCTGCTAAGGAAATCAATAACAGCGCTGAGGCTAAAGGTATTCGAGCTGCGTATGTTCGGTGCCGGATATCTTCTATAGCTGACGAAGGGAAGATTTACCTTTTAGAACTGGTTGCTTTTGAGACCGTGGACAAGGGTCTGATTTTCATAGAGCCATCGTCTAACCAGGTGGCAGCACTGGAAATCGGCAGGTGTTACTCTGAGCTGAACAGGTCCTCTTCAATAAAGTACGATGGCATTATTAGCGATATAAAAATCATCTGGTAGATATACAGGGGTAGTTGAAT
Organism: uncultured Dehalococcoidales bacterium; assembly: GCA_964644545.1. Taxonomy (GTDB): domain Bacteria; phylum Chloroflexota; class Dehalococcoidia; order Dehalococcoidales; family Fen-1064; genus CAZEBT01. The sequence goes on from CAZXWQ010000101.1 coordinate 3,694, forward strand.
GCAGGAAGTTGGTTTTCTTGAGGCAGTAGGCAGGGTGATTATTGGAATACTTATTCTGATAGGAAGCCTCGTTGTCTTTGACATTGTTGTTTACATAAGTGTAACAAATTCCAGTGTTGGCAGGAGTATTGTTGCTGCTTATGAGGATGGCTACGGGGAGGGTTACCTCCAGACCTATGATAGTGGTTACCAGTCAGCCTACGGCGGGTCATATACGAAGGGGTATGAGAAGGGGCTCGAAGTGGGGCTGGAGATTGGGTCTGGTGAGGAAGTGACCACACTGGTAGAAGTTCATAACCCAACCTACCAGGAGCTAAGAGAGTTTCTGGAACATGACAAGACAGATGCTAATCCATATATCAGGGGTGTGTATATGTGTGCTGATTTCGCCGCCGACCTGAATAATAACGCCGAGCACCAGGGTATACGGGCGGCTTACGTGACTGTGCGTGCCAGGACGTGGGGCCATGCTCTAGTAGCCTTTGAAACAGTAGATAGGGGGCTTGTTTTTGTAGAGCCGATATCAGACACCTATGTGAAGGTGGAGGTTGGTGAGGTCTATCGCTGGTTGTCTGGCGGAGTCGGTTCAACAGGTTACGGGGATACCGTAATCGGGATAGAGCTTATATGGTAAATGGCTGAATATACAGTGAATATGTGCCGATAAAGTATGAATAAATGGTGAAAGGGCGAGGATGTCAGGAGCCGCTAGAGCAGAGGGTGTTGAACTTCATCGGGGAGCATCAGCTTGTACCGGGCCAGCACCCCCTCTTGGTAGCGGTATCAGGTGGTCAGGATTCGGTCTGTCTTCTCTGTGTCCTGGCTAAGCTCCAGCGGGAGCTGAATGTAGCGCTACACGTAGCTCACCTTGACCATCAATTACGAGGTGCCGAGTCTGAGGCAGATGCGCAATATGTTTCTGAGCTAGCTAGCCGGCTTGGTGTGTCGGCTACTGTAGAACAGCGGGATGTCAAAACCTATCAGGCCGGGCGGCGTATATCGATGGAAGAGGCCGCCCGAGAGGTTCGCTATGGCTTCCTGGCTGAGGTGGCGAAGTCTATCGCGGCTGACCGGGTGGCAGTAGGGCACACCAGGGATGACCATGTTGAAACGGTACTGATGCACCTGGTCAGGGGAACAGGAACCAGGGGGCTGCGTGGGCTAGAGCCAACCAGTCGGTGGTTATCTTTGGCGGACAGCATGACTATTATCAGGCCTTTGCTGCCAGTAAGCCGCCAGGAGACAGCAGAGTACTGCCACCGCTACCAGCTTATGCCGAGAGTCGATGCCTCCAACCTCTCCCTATCACCGCTGAGAAATAGAATCCGTCACCAGCTTCTACCGTTGTTACAGAGCTATAATCCAGGGGTGGTTGAAGCACTTCTTCGTACGGCGCGTATTGCCAGTGAAGACCTTGCCTTCCTTGATAGCGAGACCGGTCGGTTATGGGGTGAAATTGCCCAGAGGCAGGAAAATACGGTTGCTCTGGACAGGTCGAGGTTCCTTGAGATACCCTCAACTCTGCAGCGACACCTGCTTCGGGCGGCGATTGAGGAGCTGATAGGCAATCTGAAAGATATCGAAGGGCGCCACATTGATATAATCATGGCTGCCTTGAATAAGCCAGCAGGGAGAAGGCTCAGTCTGCCCGGAGGCCTGTTCTTTTCTATAGAATACGGCCGGTACCTGCTGGGTTCGGACATAGAGGCTCTAAGTCCATATCCCGGCTTGACCGGGGAGTTTGCCCTGAAAATACCCGGTGAGACGTTAGTTCCTGGCTGGCGTACTGAGGCGACCATCATAGAGCGTGAGCAGGTGCCAGGGCAGGACGATAACTTTACTGCCTGCTTCGACCTTAATAAGACCGGAGATAAGGTATCAGTGCGGT
>CAZXWQ010000102.1:0-5554 GCA_964644545.1 uncultured Dehalococcoidales bacterium
GCGGGTCTACCCACCAGGAATCCCGGCGTGTCGCAGAGGTGAATGAGGGGTATATTATACGAATCACAGAGAACAACGAAGCTGGAAGCCTTTTCGCACTCATCAGGCCCGGCGGCACCAGCATTGTGCATGGTCTGGCTGGCGATAATTCCCACAACTCTGCCATTCATCCTGGCGAGGCAGGTAATGAGCGCTTTGCCAAAGTAGGGTTTGAGGGAGAAGTACTTTCCGTCATCAACTATCTCCTTAATGACCTGGTACATATCATAGACACGGTTGGATTTATCGGGGATAAGCTTCATGAGCTTTTCCGTCTTTCTGTCGGGAGGGTCTGCCGTGGGTAAATACGGTGGCTCCTCATCGCAGTTGTCAGGCAAGAAGCTCAGCAACTCCCTGACAATCTGCATGCAGTGCTCATCATCCTCAGCGAAGGCATCCACCTGGCCGGTGACCTCGGCGTGTAATTCCCAGCCGCCAAGTTCCTCCGGTGTTGTCTTTTCTTCCAGGGCAACTTCAAGCACCCTGGGACCGGAGACTGCCATACAGGTACCTTTGACCTGGACTACAAGGTCGGAGACAGCGGCTGTCCAGGACGGCGCACCGAAGCAGTAGCCCATAATCGTGGCGATATGAGGAGATTTTCGGGGATTTAGAAGGGTCCTGGATGGGTAGGTAACAGCCAGCACGCCCAGGGAGCCCATAACGCTCTGCAAGTGGACTCCGCCACTCTCACCGAGATGAATGACCGGGTAGTTGTATTCCGGGGTCAAAAGGGGGTAAAGCCCTCTCTGCCGCCTCCCTTTGGCTCCACCACCGGTGCCTGCCAGGATTGTGCTATCATCAGCGTGAACGAGGACAGTCCTTCCGTCTATCTTGCCGTAGCCGAAAACCTTATTGGTAGGTATTTCCCGTCCCTGGCTATCGCGTAACTGCTCCAGGAGCCCTACCTCTAATAAGGTTCCCGGGTCGAGCAGTTTGTCCAGCCTTTCTCTGGCGGTTATATGGCCGCGCTGACGGTGTCTTTCTATTCGTTCTTTGCCGCCCATTTGAAGGCCAATTTCTCGGCGCCTTTTAAGCTCGTCAAGCGCTGCTTGCTTGTCCATCTTTTGTGCCTCCTCCGGTTTTGTTTTTTCGGAACCAGTCTGAAAAGTATAACCCCTTTTACCGAGCCCGTGCAAGCGGTGACTGATACCGGGAGTAAATAGTTCTTCAGATTGACGTTTAACTAAGAATATGGTTAGAATGGTGGGTAACAAAGGAGGTAGAGCGTTGTACAGAAAGGCAACTCTAGATAACGGGCTGAGGCTCTTTACCGCCAGGATGCCCCATACCCGGTCGATATCGCTATGTATCTTCGTCGGGGTAGGCTCCCGGTATGAGACCGGGACCTGGGCCGGTGTTTCGCATTTCATTGAGCATATGTGCTTCAAGGGTACGCCGGGACGACCATCACCCAAGGAGATTTCTGCTGCTATAGAAGGGGTGGGTGGAGTCATTAACGCAGGTACTGATAAGGAATTGACTATCTACTGGTGTAAGGTGGCACGACTTCACTTCCCGTTAGCCCTGGACGTGCTGGCAGATATGCTGCTCCGCTCCAGGTTTGACCCCGGAGATATAGAGCGGGAGCGTCAGGTTGTTATTGAAGAGATTAATATGAGCAGGGACGCCCCGCAAAGTCAGGTGGGGATGCTTATTGATGAGCTTCTCTGGCCCAATCACCCCCTGGGGCGTGACATAGCTGGCAGTAAGGAATCAGTGGCCGGCATTACCAGGGATATGATGCTTGACTTCCTGGCCGGTCAGTATCTGCCTGGTGATACTGTGGTTGCCGTTGCTGGTGACATCCGGCATAGTGAAGCGGCAGACCTCATAAACCAGGCCTTGGGTAAGTGGACTAATAAGCGGACTCAGTCCGGATACCTGCCCTATCAGGAGCAACCTAACCCACGACTGCAGATTGAGTGCCGCGATACTGAGCAGACTCACCTGTGCCTGGCGTTACCCGGGTTGCCCCTGCTGCACCCCAAGCGCTTTACGCTTAATCTGCTTAATACCATCCTGGGTGAAGGCATGAGCAGCCGCCTGTTTCTTGAGATTCGTGATAGGCTGGGGCTCGCCTATAGCGTCCATAGCTATGTTGAACACTTTCATGATTCTGGCTCAATTACTGTTTACGCTGGAGTGGAGCACAAGAACCTGGCAGTGGTTGTCAGGGCTATTCTGGAGCAGCTTGCCCAGCTTAAGGAGCCTGTTTCTGAATCGGAGCTATTCAAGGCAAAGGAGTTATCCAAAGGGCGCCTGCTCCTGCGTATGGAGGACAGTCGAAGCGTTGCCGGCTGGGCTGGAGCACAGGAAGTTCTCACCGGACGCGTTCTGAGCGTCGAGCAGGTGGTATCCAAAATTGATGCCATTACCGTTGAGGAGATGGTACAGCTAGCCCGGGAGTTGCTAACCGGCAGACAGCTCCGCCTGGCAGTAGTGGGTCCTGTTACTGCTGAGGAGCGCCTGGAAGAGCTTCTGGTGCTATAGTTATATCTGCTCATAATTATCCCTCTGAGACAATCAGATATACTAACTGACAATTAACATTTTCATATATAACTATATCTATTTAGAGTAATAGGTGGAAGAAAAGAAATCGATTACGAGGGACCGAACTTCTAAAATCAGGGGTGTTCTGGAAGCAGAAGGGGCGTGCTGTGTCGGATTCGCGGACGTTTCTGGTCTTGGATTGCCAGTGACTTGTGAGTTTCCTTTTGGGATTTGCTTTGCCATTAGACATGATGATGCAGCAGTGAATGAGCTTCCCAATGACGAGCCCTGGCTGCAGATGAGTTCATTACTCACGGGCAAGGCTGGGCATATCTATCAGGCTGTCCAAAGACTTCTCGAATCTTGGGGATACCATCACAGACGAATCCCCTCGACCACACGTGTGGATGAATTACCAGACCCTGGAGAAGAGCTGCCTCAGAAGACACTGGCAACACTCTCAGGCCTTGGATGGATCGGAAGGTCAACACTATTGGTCACTCCAACATTTGGGCCAAGAGTCAGACTTGCAACGCTCCTCACGGATATGCCCTTGGCAATCGATACCCCGGTTGTTCAAAGCCAGTGTGGGGATTGCCGAGCCTGCGTGGACGCCTGTCCGGTAGGTGCCATAAAAGGAAACTCATGGTCCCAGACAACTCCCCGAAGTGAACTCCTTGATGTGTCGAGGTGTTACGAATACCTTTCGAGTGCAAAGGCGACCTTAGGACGCAGAGAGACTTGCGGTGTCTGCTTGAAGATATGTCCGGTCGGACAAGAGAAATAAAAACTGTAAAAGGGAAAGCCGCAGTTTTCGAACTGCGGCTTTCCCGTGAATTTGCCTCTCTTTACTCTGGTGTCATAGTCAAGGGAGTTTTAGAGGGGCGAAGCCCCTCTAGCAAATTAATTCCCCTTCCCCTTACTAAGGGGAAGGGGATAAAGGGGATAGGGTTAATAAAAATTAATACATCCCCTCCATACCACCACCAGGTGGCATTGCTGACATTTTCTCCTTCTCTGGAATGTCGGTTACCAGCGACTCGGTAATCAGGACCATGACGGCAATACTTGCCGCATTTTGCAGGGCGGACCTCACCACCTTGGTCGGGTCAATAATTCCCTTCTCTACCATGTTACCGAAGTCGTCGCCTTCAGCATCGTAGCCGATTCCAATCTTACTCTTCTTGACTGTATCCACTACTACCGAGCCATCTCTACCAGCGTTTATCGCAATCCAGCGAATCGGCTCCTCGACAGCCCTTTTAATAATATCAACACCGACAGCCTCATCCCCGCTGACCTTTAGTTTATCCAGAACAGGAAGAGCATTGAGCAGGGCGACCCCGCCACCGGGCAGGATACCCTCTTCGACTGCCGCCCGGGTAGCTGAAAGTGCGTCCTCAACGCGGTGCTTTCTCTCCTTAAGCTCAACCTCGGTGGCAGCTCCTACCTTGATTACAGCCACGCCGCCTACCAGCTTTGCCTGCCTCTCCTGGAGTTTCTCACGGTCAAAATCAGAGGTTGTTTCCTCAATCTGGGCTTTAATCTGCTTGATTCTTCCGGTGATGGCCTCTTCCGAACCCTTGCCTTCGACGACGGTGGTATTGTCCTTATCGGAGGTAACGCGGCGGGCTCGACCCAGGTCTTCAACCGTTACCGAGTCCAGTTTACGGCCTACTTCCTCTGAAATGACCTGGCCGCCAGTAAGAATAGCCATATCCTCAAGCATTGCCTTGCGCCGGTCACCAAAACCGGGAGCCTTAACTGCCAGTACGTTCAGGGTACCACGCAGTTTGTTAACCACCAGGGTAGCCAGTGCTTCACCATCCAGGTCCTCGGCTACAATAAGCAGGTTCTTTGATACCTGGAGTATCTTCTCCAGGCCTGGCAAGAGGTCAGAAACGGCAGAAATCTTCTTATCGGTAAGCAGGATATAGGGGTCTTCTATCTCCGTTTCCATCTTTTCGGCATTCGTGATGAAATAGGGACTGATATAACCGCGGTCAAATTGCATTCCCTCTACGTACTCGGTTTCATACTCCAGTCCCTTGGACTCCTCGACGGTGATAACGCCGTCCTTGCCTACCTTTTCCATCACCTCAGCAATTAAATCACCAATCTTCTGGTCCTTGGCGGTGATATTGGCTACCTGAGAAATCTGCTCCTTGCCTTTTACCTCGGTGGATACCCGCTTGAGCTCATTGACGACAGCTTCAGTTGCTTGCTCAATGCCTCTCTTTAACGCCATCGGCTCGGCACCGGCAGTTACATTCTTAAAGCCGTTAATAATAATAGCGTGCGCCAGAATAGTCGATGTGGTGGTACCATCGCCGCAAGCGTCATTGGTCTTGCTGGCTGCTTCCTTGACTAGCTGTACCCCCATGTTTTCAAAGGGGTCGGGAAGCTCAATGTCCTTGGCAATAGTTACCCCATCATCAATTACTGATGGCGCTCCCCACTTTTTGTCCAGCGCTACACAGTGTCCCCTGGGTCCGAGAGTTACCTTGACGGCGTCAGCCAGGGCATCTATCCCTCTCTTCAGGGAGTGCCTTACTTCTTCATCAAAAATAATTTGTTTTGCCATTTCTCCTCCTTACATCCTGAGTTGTTTTATTTCTTGGTTTTCTTTGCCAGGACATCGCTCTCCCGCAGTATCACCAGCTCCTCATCCGAGTCCTCATCCTTCCACTCTGTACCGCCATACTTGGAATAAATCACAATGTCACCCACTTTGACATCCATGGTTATCCGGGTTCCGTCCTCGGATAATCTACCCGGGCCTACAGCTAAGACCTTTCCTTCCTGTGGTTTTTCCTTGACGGTATCAGGCAGATAAATGCCTCCCTTGGTCTTCTCCTCCCTTTCAATGGGTTTGACTACCAAACGGTCCGCCAGTGGTTGAAGCTTAATTGCCATTTTGCCTCTCCTCTCTCAACTCCTTCGCAATTATTAGCACTCTCGTTCGGAGACTGCTAATTACTATAATAGCGTAGATGGAAATATGTAGCAACTCAATTGG
>CAZXWQ010000103.1:0-1563 GCA_964644545.1 uncultured Dehalococcoidales bacterium
CACATCACAACGTGCAATATTACCCTGTTATAGACCGGGTCCTGGTGGTGTCGGTGAGCTCGCCAATCGCTGGACCTGACATGTACCTCTATGTCCCCTCTGTTGACCCTGCCCCCGGCAGCAACAACTGCATCCCGAAAATCAGCCCCCTGGTCATCATTAATCCTGCCCGGATAGATTATCTCTATCGGCTCACCTTCTACACTGAGCAACACTGTTCTATCCAGTAGTCTTCGCTGCCAGACCTTAACAGTTTCCCTTTCCGAGCAACTACCTATTAATCCCACCTCCCCTTGAGGTTCACCTGGCACTCAGCTTTTTCTCTTCCTTTAAAAACAAGGATAGCTCACGCAAGATAAGCTTCACCTCTACTCACTCCTCACTACTATATAATACACGTTATCGTGTATCTCTTCAAGTTATTACATTCTTTTACACTTATGGCGAGGTGTGCTATAATTTGGTAACTTTTGGCATAAGATATAACCGAACAGGAGTATAGCTTGGACAAGGGGAAGAAGCAAGAAATCATTGGTAAATTCGGGCTCCAAAAAGAAGACACAGGCTCAACTGAGGTTCAGGTAGCCCTGCTCACCGAGAGAATAAGTGAGCTAACCGGGCATGCGGTGGCTAATCGGCACGACTATAGCTCGCAACGCGGCCTGCTACGGCTGGTGGTACAAAGAAGAAGGCTGCTCTCTTACCTGAGCAAAAAGGATGTAGGCCGGTACCACAAACTCATCTCGAGCCTTGGTCTACGCAAGTAGGGGCCCCTTTGAGGGAGGAACCATTGCCTAAATTTCAAGTTTTTGAGTGCGATGTTGGGGGAAGAAACCTCATCATAGAAACAGGTAGGCTTGCCGGGCAGGCAAATAGCGCGGTGACAGTCCGCTACGGTGATACTGTAGTACTGGTTACGTGCACCGTTAGCAGCGAACCCAGGGAAGGTGTAGATTTTCTACCACTGACCATTGACTATGAGGAAAGACTTTATGCTGCCGGTAAGATTCCAGGTGGATTTATCAGAAGAGAGGGACGCCCCAGCCAGGAAGCGACCCTGGCCATGCGACTCACCGACCGCCCCTTGCGGCCACTCCTGCCCAAGGAGTTTCGCAATGATATCCAGCTTATAGTCACCGTTCTTTCCGCCGACCAGGAAAATAACCCTGACATCCTGGCTGTCATCGGTGCTTCTGCCACATTATCATTATCAGAGATTCCATTTGCCGGTCCGGTAAGTGCTGTTTGTATCGGCTACATTAATGACGAGTTTGTCTTAAATCCAACGCTTGCCCAGCTTGAAAACAGCGGGTTTGACCTCGTAGTGGCCAGTAACAAAGAGGCCGTAGTAATGGTAGAAGCCGGTGCCCATGAGGTTCCAGAAAATATTGTTGCCCGGGCAATTCAACTTGGTCATGAGGCAAATCAGGATATCATCAGGATTCAAGAGCAACTTCAGCAGGCCTGTGGCAGACCCAAGCTGGAACTGCCTGTTATTAAAACAGACCCCGAACTGGTATCAGCTGTTTCCTCAATTATAAACGGTAGACTTGAGCCAGCCCT
>CAZXWQ010000103.1:1663-5549 GCA_964644545.1 uncultured Dehalococcoidales bacterium
GGCTCCGGTCTGTTCAGCCGGGGTGAGACCCAGGTACTTACCATCGCCACCCTGGGCTCCATCCGGAAAGAACAGCAGCTTGATGGACTGGGTATAGAAGAAAGCAAACGCTTCATGCACCACTATAACTTCCCTCCCTTCTCCACCGGTGAGGTGAAACGTGTTGGCACTCCCAGTCGGCGTGAGATTGGACATGGTGCACTGGCTGAGCGAGCCCTCCTGCCAGTTCTACCCAGGGATGAAGATTTCCCCTATACTATCCGCCTCGTTTCCGAGGTTCTCAGCTCCAGTGGCAGCACGTCAATGGCCAGTGTTTGTGCCAGCAGTCTCTCACTGATGGATGCAGGAATACCCATCAAGAGAGCGGTAGCCGGTATAGCTATGGGCCTCGTCACCGGTGAAGAAGACAGGTACGCCCTATTAACTGATATTGAAGGCATTGAGGATAATTATGGAGACATGGACTTTAAAGTCGCCGGCACTGCTGAGGGTATCACGGCGCTACAGATGGATACCAAGCTAAAAGGGCTCAGCCTGGAGATTCTGGAAAAGGCACTGGAACAGGCTAAAGAGGCTCGCCTGTCCATCCTGGAAATAATGCGGCAAATCATAAGTACCAGCCGAACCGAAATCAGCCGTTATGCTCCGCGAATGTATAAGATGACCATTAACACTGACAAAATAGGCGCAGTTATTGGCCCCGGGGGCAAGACCATCAGGTCAATTATAGACGAAACGAAAACCAGCATCGATATTGATAATGATGGCACGGTAATCATCGGCTCACCTGATGAAGAAGCAGCCCATAAGGCTATCCAAATTATAGAAAATCTAACCAAGGAAATAGAGGTGGGCAGTATTTACACCGGAAAGGTAACCCGACTGCTCAACTTCGGGGCTTTTGTAGAAATCCTCCCCGGTAAGGAGGGCATGGTTCACATCAGTGAACTGGCAAGCTATCACGTAAATAACATCGAAGACGAAGTGAAAGTGGGCGATGAGATTACGGTCAAGGTAATTAAGAATGAGGACGGTAAAATAGGCCTATCGCGGAAAGCTGTTTTCGAAAAACCATCCGCAGCAACCACAGGCGGTAGAATAGATTCATCTTCAGCAGACTACCCGTTCAGAAGTCAACGTGACGCACGCCCGCCACAACGTCCCCAACCTGACAGGAACCGGCGGCGCTACTAGAAACAAGGAGTAAGAACTTGAATCCGATAAGGGTATTAGTACACGGAGCTCTGGGCAAAGTGGGACGGGAGGTAATAAATGCCCTGTGCCGTGAACCGGAAATGGAAATTGTCGGTGCAGTAGACCTCGATGTTTCCCAGGATTACGTGTCTTTGCCTGACGGCTCAGGCAGCGTACCCCTGTCTTCTGACCTGGGCCAGATACTGTCCAACCAACAGGCTGACGTGCTGGTAGATTTCACTATTGCTAAAGCAACAATGCCGGCAGTACGCATCGCCACAGAAAAGAGAGTCAACCTGGTAATCGGGACCACCGGGTTAACTGCCGCCGACCTTGAAGAAATTGACCGTCTGGCCCTGGCTCACGGGGTTGGGGCAGTAGTAGCACCAAATTTCGCCCTGGGGGCAGTTCTTATGATACACCTGGCCAGGATAGCCGCCAAATACCTCGACTATGCTGAAATCATAGAGCTACACCATAACCTGAAAATTGATTCCCCTTCCGGCACTGCCCTGTCCACAGCCAGAGCTATGGCTCAAGCCAGAGGCAAACCATTCAACCAACCCCCGGTAGAAGAGAAGGCTTCAAACAGCCGGGGAGAGCAGGTTGAAGGTGCTAATATTCACAGTGTACGCTTACCCGGTTTGCTGTCACACCAGGAGGTAATTCTGGGGGCACCGGGACAAACACTGCGTATACGGCATGACCAAATTAGCCGAGAAGCCTTTATGCCAGGTGTAATAATAGGCATCAAAGAAGTGGTTAAACGCCAGGGTCTAATCCGCGGTTTAGATGCGCTGCTGGGTTTGGAGGAGTGGCAATGAAGGGCTATAATGTGGCTATTGTTGGCGCTACCGGACTTGTCGGCCAGGAGTTCATCAAGTGTCTGGAGCAACGTAACTTCCCCATGCAGTCGGTCCACCTTTTAGCCTCAGACCGCTCAGCAGGCAGGAAGATGTTCGTCAACCACCAGGAGGTTGAAGTCAAAGAGACCGTTCCCGAGTCCTTTGAAGGGATAGATATTGCCCTCTTCTCGGCTGGTGCTGAGATAAGTCGCTATTTCTCTCCGATAGCCGCCGAATCCGGGGCGGTAGTCATCGATAATAGTAAGGCTTTCAGGATGGACCCCAGTGCTCCCCTGGTAGTACCCGAGGTTAACCCTGACGACATCAAGTGGCACAATGGGATAATAGCTAACCCTAATTGCTCCACTATTCAAATGGTGGTAGCACTATGGCCACTACACAAGGTTAACCCCATCAAGCGCATTATTGTCGATACCTATCAATCGGTATCGGGTACTGGTTCAGCAGCGGTGGAAGAACTGACCACACAGGCCAGGCAGGTACTGGACGGTCAAGGCACTGTTCCCCACGTCTATCCTCACCAGATAGCCTTTAATGTGCTGCCGGAGATAGACGTTTTCCTGGATAATGCCTACACTAAAGAAGAGTGGAAGATGGTGGAAGAGACCAGAAAGATCATGCACGCCGAAAATCTGCCCATCTCGGCTACCTGCGTGCGTGTCCCGGTATTTATAGGACACAGTGAAGCCGTTCATGTAGAATTCTCACGGCCCATTTCTCCTGAAGAAGCACGGCAGATTCTGATGCAGGCGCCGGGTATCAAGGTGCTGGATGACCCCACAATCAGTCTTTATCCTCAACCGTGGTTAGCCAGCGACACTGACGAGGTCTTTGTCGGGCGCATCAGGCAGGATGCTTCTCATCAGAACAGTCTGGTTATGTGGATAGTCGCCGATAATCTGCGTAAGGGAGCCGCCCTGAACGCAGTACAGATTGCTGAAGAGTTAGCAAAGATAGGATGGCGGTCTTCGGGAGGTTAGTAAAATGAAAAAGCCGGGAAGATTACTAACAGCAATGGTAACCCCGTTCACGGAAAACGGGGAAGTCGACTATGAACAGGCTAAAAAGCTGGCGTTAGCCCTGCTTGACTCGGGGAGCGATGGTCTGGTGGTGGCGGCCACCACCGGGGAGTCACCGACGCTGAGCTGGGAGGAAGAAATGCGCCTGTTTACCGAGTTGAAATCGGTGGTGGGCGACCGGGGAGCCATTGTGGCTTACACCGGCAGCAACAGCACTACCGAGGCGATAGAAGCGACTCAGGGAGCGGAAAAAATCGGGGTTGATGCCTGCCTGTCGGTCGTTCCTTATTACAATAAGCCATCCCAGGAAGGCGTGTACCAGCACTTCAAGACCATCGCCGAGAACACCAGCCTGCCCATTATCATGTATAACATACCTTCACGCGTGGTCATCAATATGTCCGTCGACACAATTGTCAGGTTAAGCCAGATAGATAACATTATCGGGGTAAAGGAAGCCAGCGGCGATATGATCCACGTTGCTCAAACGCTCAATAGTGCCAGGGAGGGTTTTCTTATCTGGAGCGGCAATGATAACGATACCTTTCACATCATGGCCCTGGGTGGTTATGGCACCATTGGTGTTGTCACGCATCTGGTTGGCAAGCAGGTTAAGGTGATGATGGACGGTATTCTCACCGGGAAGATTAAGGAACCGGCGGCCATTCACTGCCGCCTGCTGCCGCTGGTAAACTCGCTTTTTATCCAGCCTAACCCGGCGCCGCTGAAGTACGCCCTGAATCATATCGGCTTCAGGGTGGGCAAGCCACGTTTGCCCCTTGTCGAGCCGGATGAGAAATCGGCGGC
>CAZXWQ010000104.1:0-5541 GCA_964644545.1 uncultured Dehalococcoidales bacterium
ATTACACGCGCATTTCGGTTACCGACCGCTGTAACCTGCGCTGTATTTACTGTACTGCCAAATCGGTGCCCCACCTGTCACACGACGATATCCTCCGCTACGAGGAAATCCACAAAGTGGTCGAGGCAGCAGCCAGGCTGGGTGTTAATAAGATACGCCTTACCGGCGGAGAGCCGCTGGCGAGACTAAACCTCAGCCGGCTGGTGGAACTGCTCTCTCAGGTTGAGGGCATTGATGAGGTCTCGCTGACCACCAACGGAACAATGCTTGACCGGTACGCGGCTGAGCTTAAAGCGGCCGGTCTCAAGCGGGTCAACGTTAGCCTGGACTCTTTCAGAGCAGATAAGTTCAAGTTTATCACCGGCAGTGACCTGATAGCAGACGTGCTCCGCGGCATTGAGGCAGCCAGGAAGGCCGGACTAAACCCGGTCAAGATAAACATGGTAGTTCTCAAAGATATCAATGACGATGAGGTACTTGACTTTGCCCGCAAGAGTATTAGTGATGGCTGGCACGTGCGCTTCATCGAGCACATGCCGTTTGTAAACTCCGGGACTGAGAATAGCAGGCTGGTAGCTACTGGAGAAATAATGGCAACGATTCAGGATGCGCTTGGAGAGCTTAAGCCCTGCTGGCCGAAAGCAGGCAATGGCCCTGCCAGATATTACCAGTTGCCTGATGCCGAGGGGACTATAGGCTTCATAGGAGCAGTAACCGAGTGCTTCTGCGCCGAATGTAATCGCTTTCGTATCACTGCCGACGGTAAGCTACGGCCGTGCCTGCTGGACGACGACGAAATAGATATCAAGGGCCCACTTCGTAGCGGTGCCAGCATCGAGGATTTGGAGCAGCTAATACAGGAAGCAGCCGTCCTGAAGAGGGCACAGCACAGGCTGGGTGAAGAGCACGCCCCGGTGAAACGGCAGATGCGGCAGATAGGAGGCTAGACTATATGTGATTGGAGAAACAGAGAAAACCAAGTGAGAAAGGAGGACGTACTATTATGGCTACATTTAACTTGCCAGTAAGGATTCTTTACGGTGCCGGTATTATTGAGCGGCTGGGGAGGGAGGCGAAGGCGATAGGACGAAAGGCTATGATTGTCACCTATCCCGACATTCGTCGAGTAGGGCTTCTGGATAGAGTTGTTGAAGACCTGAAGTCAAACGGGGTCAATACCGTGATTTTTGAAGAGGTGGAACCCAATCCACGCAGCTCAACGGTGGATAAGGGAGCTAAGATAGCCCGTGATGAGAAGATTGACCTGGTTATCGGCCTGGGTGGAGGCAGTGCTATGGACACAGCTAAGGGAATAGCAATAGCCAGCAGTGGTACCGACTCGGTCTGGAGCTATGTGAGAGGAGGTACCGGTGAAGTAAAGGGCCCAGTTCCCTCACTCATTCAGGTACCGACCATGGCCGGCACCGGCTCCGAGGCAAATGCTGGTGGGGTAATTACCAATTGGGAGACTCATATTAAGACTGGGGTAGGTCATCGTAGTTTGTGGGCTAAGGTAGCTATTGTTGACCCTGAAGTGACGCTTACCGTACCCAAAAAGCAAACAGCCGCCGGAGCGGCAGACACCTTTTCTCATGTAGTAGAACGTTATGTTACCGATGACAGGCCTAATCCTATGACCGACGGCATTCGCGAGACCGTAATGAAGATGGTAGTGGAGTACTTACCGAAAGCACTGGCCCGGTTGGATGACATCGAAGCTCGTAGTCAGCTTTCTCTGGCGAGTACTACTGCTATGTCAGCGTTTGTAACGTGGGGAGATGGTGGGGGCGTAATGAACTGTCACGGCATTGAGCACGCGTTGAGTGGGTACTACGATGTTATTCATGGTGAGGGCCTGGCAGCTCTGCTGCCTGCGTGGATGAAATTCTATCTTCCAGTAATGAAGGAAAGGTTCGACTCGCTGGGGAAAAATGTCTTTGGCAAGGAAGATGGGATACAGGCTACTGAAGAGTGGCTGCAAAGTGTGGGGATGAGGTTACGATTGCGAGACCTGGGTTGTGAGCTTGAGCGTGCTAATGAGATAGCCGAGCTGGCTATAGAGTCAACCCCCGGGCTCGATAGTGGCGGTCCCAGAACACTGAATGCAGCGGCTATAGCCCAGATTTATCGGGACTCTTACTAGATTCAGCCCATTCAGTGGCAATTGATAGGCTCATATGGGATTGTTTCCTTAGCTGGTGTATTTCTGCCCACTACACGAAAGTGGAGATGAATAGAGGAGGCGGACAATGACGGAGCTAACTCATCTAAACTCGGGTGGTGAAGCCCGAATGGTTGATGTAGGTAAAAAGGGTGATACCGGGCGCGAGGCGGTGGCTAAAGGAAAGGTGCTGATGCAGCCGGGCACATTGGAGCAAATCAAGACCGCCAGCCTCAAGAAGGGGGACGTTCTGGCAGTAGCCAGGGTTGCCGGCATTATGGCCGCCAAGAAAACGCCCGACCTGATACCCCTGTGCCACCCGATATTGATTGACAACATCGCTATCGACTTTGACCTCTCCGGTGAGGACTCAATAGAAATCACCGCCACGGCAAAGAGCACCGGCAAGACCGGGGTGGAGATGGAGGCGATGGTGGCGGCTTCGGTCAGTGCTCTCACCATCTACGACATGTGCAAGTCGGTAGACCGCGGCATGACCATCACCGAAATATACCTGGAAAGCAAAAAGGGCGGGAAGAGCGGTACTTACCAGAGGAGATAGATGATTGAGGTTGTCCGAGCTGAAGAGCATCATGTTTCAGATATTGGGAGGCTGTGGTGGGAGTTCATGCGGTTTCACGAGGACATTGATACCTGGTTCCCACCACGCGAGGACTCTATTCCAGGCTTTCAAGAACACCATGTAGGCCGGTTTATGCGATCAGAAAATGGCTTGGTTCTTGTTGCGCTGGATAACGGAAAAGTGGTGGGTTATTCCCTCTCAGAGGTACGGACACCATCCCCGGGTATGAAACAAGAGAAATGGGGATATATAGACCAAGTGGCGGTGACTGCTAGTTATAGACGAAAGGGCGTGGGACAAAAAATGCTTGTGGAAATCTTGGCGTGGCTCAAATCAAAAGGCGTTAACCGCGTAGAATTAGAGGTAACAGCACAGAATGCTATCGGTTATGCCTTTTGGAGAAAACACGGCTTTCAGGACTACATGCATCGTCTGTACTTAAATATGGGCTGATCGACGATTAACTAAAGCTGCATCTTTGAGGGAGGCGCCACACTATTCTCTAAAATCATGCACTGCAAAAGTGCTCAGGGCAGACCAGCAATTATCTTGCGGTATTCAGCCTCTGTAAAGGCACGAAGAGTTACGCTGCGGACAGCACCTGTCGAGCCAACAGTAAGTGCCAGCTTGGCGACTGTTTCATCGTCCGGGACTTCGCCGATCAGGACCATATCGTACTCACCGGTAACCAGGTAGAAATCTTTTATCTTCGCTCCCATCGACTCAAAGATTTGCTTGACCGCGTCGAGCCGGGAAGGGCTCTGCTTGATGTTCTGTATACCCTCCTGTGTAAAGCGGGCCAACACTATATAAGTAGGCATTCCGTTATCCTCCTTTATGTTTCTTTCCCGGCGCCTCCCTCAAACTACTTCGATGTTTTACTAGATTACGGCACCTCAGCCCGTCGGCTCTGGCCCCTTGACCACAATATCAACCTGCCACTCGTATCCTTCAATGGCATTAAACAAAGCCAACGTCTGTCCAATCGCCTGAAGCCCTTCCGATTCCTTTCCTTCTTCCACCTCGGTGATTGAATAGGCTTCGAAGCCGTGTTCCAGGTCACCCCTGTTATAGGGACCGTAAGTTACGGCCGATGGTTGCGGTGGGGGCCTTTTATTCCATGCGTCCATCACTTCAGGCCCTTTGTGGGACGGCCACTTCGAACGTACCAGGAATATCATGTCTTTTACCTCCTTTTAGTTCTCAGAAACAAGTGCGGCTGGCTCATAACCCTTGTCCCTCAACACCTGCCGCAAGGCTGAGGCACACCAAACTATCCATAGGCATCACCTCCTTTGAAAAGAATAAAATAAAAAGGGCACCAGCCACCGCCGTATTCCCTGGCAGTACTGGTACCCTGGCTAATCTTCCATCTAACCGCCTCCCAGCTAAAACCTGCGCCAGACGCTAAGATTATGTACCCAAAGGTTCTTTTTATATAGATGAGCGTTAATTATAGTTTGCCAAATGGCGAATGTCAATACCCGAAAAGGAAGGATTTTCCAAGAAAGTTGAAACCTGACACTGCGGATAAGCTAGAACAGTGTCACCATAACCGTTTCGCCCTTCTCCAGCAAGTCGATGTTCGGCGCTATCTCTATATAGCCGTCCGCCTCGGCAACGCTGGTTATCGCCCCCGATTCCTTGAAGACGGGGACAGCCTCGTCCCCCACGATTCTGACGGTCAGGAACTGCCTCCTGCCCACGCTCCCGGGGACTCTCCGTGAAAGCCTTGCCTCAACGGTCTCCCCTCTCCTCGGCGGCAGGTGCGCCATCTTCCGTACCGCCGGCAGAAGGAACAGGTAGGTATTTATCAGGCAGGAAGTAGGATAGCCGGGCATCCCCATGAGCGGCTTCCCCTGTCCTTCCACCGGAAGGATGGCGAAAATGGTCGGTTTGCCCGGTTTTACCTGAATCCCGTGAAAGAGAATCTCACCCCACCCCTGAAGGACATCGACTAGCAGGTCTCTCTCCCCTACCGACGAGCCTCCCGAGAGGACCACCAGGTCGCTTTTCAGGGCTTCTCCAATCGTTGATTTCAGCTCATCCAGATTATCATTGGCAATTCCGACCCTGATGGGAATACCGCCGTTTGCCTTCACCACCGAGGATATAGTGTGTGAGTTAATATCATAGACCTGCCCCTGCTTTAACCTTTTACCAACCTCAATTACCTCTTCTCCCGTAGGGAGTACCGCTACCCCTGGTTTCTCGTAGACTCTGACGCTGGTTATCCCCTGAGAGGCAAGCACCCCGACTCTACCCGGTTCCAGAACAAAGCCCTCTTTTAGAACAGTAGCCCCCTTCCTGATGTCCTCCCCTTTCTTAGCCACATTGGCTCCCGGATAAGCCGACCTGAATACCTTGACCCTGCTGTTCTCAGCTTCAGTGTCTTCAACCATGACCACAGAATCAGCTCCGCGGGGCATCATTGCCCCCGTGGCAATCTGAACGCACTCACCCGTATTTACCTTCTGTTTGGGTGATTCCCCGGCATGGACTTCCCCGACCAGATTAAGCACCCTGGGACTGAACTGACCGGCATTAAAGGTGTCCTTTGCCTTAACTGCGTAGCCGTCCATAGCCGCTCTATTAAAGGATGGAATGCTTAAATCAGCCACAATATCCCCGGCGAGAACCCTACCGGCGGCATCATCGATATTGATTGTTTCCACCCTGGTAACTGGCCCTATGTTTGCCTCAACAACTGCCCTGGCTTCCTCGAAAGGAAGGAGTGCTCCGAAAGGTTTCACCTTGATGCCTCCCTGACCATGTGCCCCATTTCAGGCAGGATTAT
>CAZXWQ010000105.1:0-5497 GCA_964644545.1 uncultured Dehalococcoidales bacterium
GTATTCCCGAAGAAAGGATACTGAGGTTTGGGGAGGAGCATAATTTCTGGGGGCCGGCAGGCAGTTCCGGGCCCTGTGGACCAGATAGCGAAATCTTCTATGACTTCGGGGAGGAGTTTGGCTGTGGTAAGCCGACCTGCGCTCCAAACTGTGAGTGCGGTCGTTTCACCGAGTTGTGGAACCTGGTCTTCACCCAGTATGACCAGGACGAAGAAGGGAAGCGTACTCCATTACCGAGACCTAATATTGATACCGGCATGGGACTGGAGAGGACGGCTGCTGTCATGCAGGGCAAAGCC
The DNA here is from genome assembly GCA_964644545.1 of uncultured Dehalococcoidales bacterium. Lineage (GTDB taxonomy): Bacteria > Chloroflexota > Dehalococcoidia > Dehalococcoidales > Fen-1064 > CAZEBT01. The sequence continues at coordinate 300 of CAZXWQ010000105.1, forward strand.
TCTATCTATGGTACTGACCTCTTTGCTCCTCTGCTGGAGTGCATATCGGGGCTGACGGGTAAGAAATACGGTACCAGTTATGATACGGATATTGCCATGCGTGTAGTAGCCGAGCACGGGCGGGGCATTACCTTTCTCATCGCTGATGGGGTGATGCCCGGACCAGATGGTAGGGACTCTGTGCTGAGGCGGCTAGTCCGTCGAGCTGCATTTTTTAGCGAAGCGTTAGGTGTAGGTATACCATTCATTGCTGAAACAGCTAAGACCACTATCCAGCAAATGGGGCATATTTATCCTGAAATAGTGCAGAGGCAGGACTTTATTATCAAGGCAATCGAAGATGAGGAAGCAAGATTTAGAGATACGCTTAGAACTGGTATGCAATTGTTAGATGAAATTGAGGAGAAAGCAGCCAGCAAAGGGGAAAATACAATCTCTGGTGAGGATACCTTCCGCTTATACGATACCCACGGCTTTCCTGTGGAACTCACCAAAGAGATTGCCGATGGGCATGGTTTTTCGGTAGACCTGAAGGGCTTTGAACGTGAGATGGAGAAGCAGAGGGAGAGAGCTAAAGCTAGTCATAGATTTGTAATTGAGGAAGGTCGTCTTACTCCGCGCGGGTTCGAGCCTGCAACTCGAGAACCCCTTCCTGACTCGGATTTTGTTGGGTATAATAATTTATCCTTTATTACTAAGATAATGTCGATAAATTATGGCAAGGTAGACAAACTAGGGCAAGGGCAAAAGGGAGATATTATCCTCTCTGAAACGCCTTTCTATGGGGAAATGGGAGGGCAGGCAGGTGATACCGGTGAAATACGCAGTCTCTCTGGGTGCTTCATAGTTACTAACACTACACGGATTCCACGAGGTGGTATCATCATACATGAGGGTGAAGTAGCAGAAGGAGTAATTTCTGAGGGTGATGAGGTCGAGGCTGAGGTAGACAGGGAACGGCGGCTGGATATTGCCCGTAACCACACTGCCACCCATCTGCTTCAGTTTGCCCTTCGCCAGGTGCTGGGCGAGCAGGTCCAGCAGAGGGGTTCACTGGTGGCTCCCGAGAGGTTCAGGTTTGACTTCTCTTATTTGACGGCAATGATGCCGGAAGAGATACAACAGGTGCAGCACATCGTCAATGAGAAAATCCGCCAGAATCTGGAAGTATATGATGAGGAGCTACCCTACCAGGAGGCTATCGAGCAGGGAGCAATAGCCCTATTTGATGAAAAGTACGGGGATGTAGTCCGTGTGCTCAAGATTGGTAAGCCATTTATCAGTGCCGAGCTATGCGGGGGCACTCATGTTGCTTCGACTGGAGAGGCAGGCTTCTTTCAGATTATCAGTGAAGGTAGTATTGGGGCAGGGCTACGCCGTATCGAGGCGGTTACCGGTAGAGGAGCGGAGGAGATTATTGAGAAGCGTTTATCCGATTTGCAGGAGGCTTCTGAATATATGGATGCCGAGCTGGATAATGTCCTCGATAAAATCTATGGTCTGTCTACTGAGCTAAAGGAGGAGCGCCGGCAGAAGCTGGCGCTGGAAAGGGAGCTATCAAGGAGAATAGCCGAGTCTTTACTGGGTCAGGTGGAGGTCATCAACGGGGTAACAGTGTTAATTGCCAGGGTACGGGATTTCCCGCAGCAGGTCTTGCGAGAGATGGCCGATTTTATCCGTGACAGGCTGAAGAGTGCGGTGGTGGTCCTGGGTACAGTCCACGAGGGTAGGCCGGCTTTTCTGGCGGCAGTAACCCCGGACCTGGTTGCCAGGGGCTACAACGCCGGGGATATAGTAAAGCAGGTAGCCAGGGTGACTGGTGGCGGCGGCGGAGGCAAGGCAACACTGGCTCAGGCCGGTGGCAGGAATAAGGAGAAGCTGGACGAAGCTCTGCGGCTGGTGAAAAGCCTGATATAGAATCTGGGGGTAGATATAACGCGCAGTCTGGGACTGGACATTGGCGATAAGAGGATAGGGGTGGCTCTCAGTGACCCCGGTGGTATACTGGCCAGTCCGTTTACTATTGTTAACCGCAAAGACGAGAAGCAAGATATAGAGGCTATTGCTGACATTGTTAGCCAGAATCAGGTCGAGCGTATTGTAGTCGGTCTGCCCCTTTCTATGGATGGCAGTGTTGGCAGACAGGCTGAGAAGGTGAAGAGCTTTATCCAGGGACTAAGTAGCCATATAGATGTCCCACTGGAGTTCAGAGATGAGCGTCTGACCACAGTATCAGCCAAACGCCTTATGCGGGAAGCCAGTACCAGAAGGAATAAGAAAAAAGCCAGGTATGATGCTGCGGCGGCGGCGATTATCCTGCAGGGTTATCTGGACGAAGGGCGCTAAGTAAGGGTTTTGAATTCCCTGCTCCAGTAAACGAGGTAGCACTGGTAATTGTTTCCTCGGCACTTATTGGTCTGTCCAGGACTGGCAATAGTGCAATTAAGATAAAGAAGCCATGAATATAATTGACCGAACATTTATCAGAAAACCCAAGAACTATATCATACAGAGTTTGCTTGCTACCGCATCCGTAGCCGTGATTCTCTATTTTGTTGAGGTTCTAACGCACGCCGCCATTGTTGCTGCGCTTGGGGCCAGTGCATTTATCGTTTTCGCTATGCCGGGTACAATCACAGCCCAGCCAAGGAGGTTAATTGGAGGGCATGCGGTAGGACTGGCCAGTGGCGCCTTCTGTTATTTCGTTGTCCTTAACCTGCTTTTAGGGCAACTGGCTACCAGGTGGGAATTCATACCGTGGTGTGTCTGTGCCCTGGCGGTGGGACTATCGATTTTCCTGATGGCAATTACCAATACCGAGCATCCACCGGCATCAGCTACGGCCCTCGGGGTCGTGGCTCACGGTTGGTCGAACCAGATGGCCATATTTATCCTGGTATGTGCCATAGGTTTAGCTGTTTTTAGAAGATTGTTCAGACGCTACTTAATAGATTTGTATTAAGTGCTGTGAATAAGGAGGATGGTCTGATATACCGAGTGGTCAGGGACTATATTGAAGTATTAAAGCCACGCGAGAGCAGCCTGCTAACATTTATTGGGGTCTGTGCCGGCGTGATAGCTGGAGATGGACACCCGCCCCTGGATTTGCTTCTTCTTGCCCTGCTAACAATATTGGTAGCGAGTGCCGGTGCCAACGGGCTGACCAATTATCTGGACCGTGATGTTGATGCCCGGATGGAACGTACCAAGAAAAGAGCTTTGCCGTCAAAGCGTATCGACCCGCCGGAGAAGGTGCTGCCGTTAACGATAGGCCTGACTATTATTGGCCTGGTACTGGCCTGGCTACTGCACCCACTTTGCTTTCTATTCGACATAGTGGGTACAGCAGTAGCAGTGGTCTGGCGAAAAAAGGTAACATGTGTCTTTCCCCAGGGCGTTATCGCCAGTTGCACCCCGGTTCTTATGGGGTGGTTTGCCATCAGTGCTGGTTTCAGGTGGGAATTGCTGGTCTTATGCCTGCTGATATCTGCCTGGTTACCACTTCATGTATGGAGTGTGATGATTGCCAATCGCGAAGACTACCTCAGTGCTGGTATAACCTACTTTCCGATGAGCCGTGAGACAGGACAGGCGCTTAAAGTCCTGCTGGTGTTTGCTCTGGTGCTTTATGTGGCTTCTATTAGCCTGTATTTCGTGGGTGGCTTCAACTGGCTCTATTTAGTGTTAGCCAATGTGCTTGGTATTGTAATGGTATACGCCTGTTGGCGGATGGTGGCTTCCGGTGTATCACGGCAGGCGTGGCGGTTATACAAGCTATCCGCTTTCCCGTACCTGGGTTTAATATTCCTTACCATGTGTCTGGATATCTGGTTCCTGTGAGAATACCGCAGAAATCGGCTTTGAAGCAAAACGCACTATCAAGGACAAACGGTTGACATAAAGTACATGCGAGCGAGGCGATGAGTAATCCCAGTAGTTATCGTTTAATGCAAACCTGCCCTGGTAGTAAAGCGCGTGCCGGGGAATTAATAACACCCCACGGGGTAGTGCCTACGCCGGTACTGCTACCGGTAGGTAGTCAGGGTGCAGTTAAGACCCTGACCCCTGGGGAGGTTAAGAACATCGGGATGGGGATGATACTGGCTAATACCTATCACCTCTACCTCAGGCCGGGTATTCCGGTAATCGAGAAGGTGGGGGGTTTACATACATTCATGGGCTGGGACGGGGCGATTCTTACTGACAGTGGCGGCTATCAAATATTCAGCCTGGCACGACTCCGCAAGGTCAGTAATGATGGGGTTGTGTTCCGCTCCCATATCGATGGGAGTCAGCACCTGCTTACCCCGGAACTGGTTATTCAGTTTCAGGAGTCGCTTGGAGCAGACATTATTATGGTCCTGGATGAATGTCCTGCTATTGATGATGACCTTGAGAAAGTGCGAAGGGCGGTAAACCGGACACACGAATGGGCAGAGAGGTGCCGGAGGGCACATAAGCGTGAAGACCAGGCACTATACGCAATTGTTCAGGGGGGGGTCTTCACTGAGCTTCGGAAGCAGTCGGCGGAGTTCCTTACCTCGCTGGGGTTCGATGGGTATGCGATTGGTGGCTTGAGCATCGGCGAACCCAAGAGGGTAACTATGGCCATGACCGAAGAAACAACGGCCCTGTTGCCCGAGGGTAAGCCAAGATATCTTATGGGGGCAGGTTCTCCCGAGGATATTGTTGAGGGAGTTGCCAGAGGCATTGATATATTTGATAGTGCCCTGCCTACCCGGGTCGCCAGAAACGGTGCTTTGTTCACCCGGCTGGGGCGCGTAAGCATTCAGAATGCTACTTATGCTGATATGGAACAGCCTGTTGATGCTGAGTGCAATTGCTATACCTGTCGCACGTTTTCGGCGGCTTATTTACACCATCTCTTCAAGTGCCGGGAGCTATTAGCGTATAGATTAGCCACGATACACAACCTGACCTTTATGAGCAATCTGATGTCTAAAATAAGAGGTGCCATCCAGGATGGCACCTTCAACTCCTTCAAAAATGACTTCCTGGCAAATTACAGACCTACCGATGAGCAGGCGCGACTTGACCAGAAACAAATGTGGTTGAAGTCACGAAGCCGGAATCAATAAAGCGGGTCAGGCTTGCCAGAACCTGTTTTGTCACTACCGCAGGAATTCTCTGGTTTCTTTTTACCCTCCGGCTTCCAGGCTCTGAAGACGTTGCACAAT
>CAZXWQ010000106.1:0-5406 GCA_964644545.1 uncultured Dehalococcoidales bacterium
GGGCTACGCCGAAAGATTCACGGAGAGGGTAATGATTATTGTCGGTGAGAAGATAAATACCAGCCGGAGAAGCATTGAAGAGGCAGTCAGGAAACAGGACGCTGCCTCTATCACCAGAGTAGCTCGGGAGCAAGTCGAAGCCGGGGCGGATTATATTGATGTTAATGCCGGTACATTTCTAGACAAGGAGGTTGATTGTCTCTGCTGGCTGGTGGAGACAGTCCAAAACGAAGTTGACCTCCCCTTAAGCCTGGACAGTCCCAATCCCGAAGCCCTGTCTGAAGCAATGAAAGTACACAGAGGCGAACCGATGATAAATTCTATTTCACTGGAAGAGAGCCGTTTCCAGTCGCTCCTTCCGGTGATTACTTCACGGCCCTGTTGTGTAATCGCCCTCTGCATGGGTAAAGCAGCGATGCCCACCACTACGGAAGAAAGAGTTGAGTTTGGCTCGGAGCTTATCGGGAAGCTCACCGGTGAAGGGTTCCCCCTGGAAAAGATATATGTAGACCCGCTGGTACAGCCTGTTTCAGTGGATACCGGCATGGGAATCGCCACTCTCGGAGCTATAAACAAGATAATGAATAATTTTCCTGGCGTAAATACGATATGTGGCCTTTCCAATATTTCTTTCGGCCTTCCCAAACGCCGCCTTATCAACCGCAACTTCTTGAATCTTTGCATCTCCTACAGTCTCTCTGCCGTCATTTTGGACCCGACTGACCAGCAGCTAATGACCGCTCTCCTTGCAACCGAGATGCTCCTTGGCCGTGATGAATACTGCGGAAACTTTATTGATGCCTACCAGAATGGCCGAATATCTGGATGATAATTCAGCTAGCGAGAATTTATAGATACCAGCTCAAGGAGGCTAAAGATGAGCGACTTTAAGGCATTGAGCGAAGCTGTAATCAAGGGAGACACCAAAACAGCCGTCGCTGAGACACAGAGAGCCCTGGATGCTGGTGGCAGTGCCCAGGATATTCTTAATGATGGCCTTATTACCACCATGAATGAGATAGGCGAGAGATATTCAAAGGGGCTGATATTTGTCCCCCAGATGTTGCGCTCCGGCAAGACGATGCAGGAGTGCACCAAGCTGCTCAAACCATTCTTCCAGGAAGGTGAGGTTACCTCCAAGGGGAAGGTTCTGATTGGAACCGTCAAGGGCGACCTGCACGATATTGGCAAGAACCTGGTTTCCATGATGCTAGGGGGTGCCGGATTCGCCATTACCGACCTCGGAGTAGATGTTTCCCCCGAAAAGTTCGTCGAAAAAACTAAAGAGGTAGAACCGGATATTGTCGGCATGTCAGCATTACTCTCCACCACGATGCCAGCTATGTCCCAGACCATCGAAGCCCTGAACAAAGCCGGCCTTAGAGATAAAGTTAAGGTTATGATTGGCGGAGCTCCGGTTACCGAAAGGTATGCGCAGAAGATAGCCGCGGACTCTTACGCCTCCGATGCCGGTTCTGCCGTAAGAAAAGCCAAGGAGTTACTGGGCGTATCTTAAGAAGTTTCCCATCATAAGGAGTGAAACATGAAACCGATGGATATCCCCACCTTTCAACCACGGCTCAAAGTCCTGAACCGGGAGCAGGCTCTGGCAATCCATTCTGCTGCCCTGGAAATCCTTGAAAAGACCGGGTTTAAGATGGAACACCCTCGTGCTCTGGAAATGCTTGCCGGTGCTGGAGCCCGTGTTTCTAATGGTGATTGGGTCAGACTGCCCGCCAATATCGTCGAAGAGGCTCTGAAATCAGCCCCGAAGCAGATTACCCTTTATGACCAGAAAGGCAATGAAACTATGCCTCTCACCAGTGATAACTATTTCTATGGCACCGGTTCCGATGCCACATTCACCCTGGACCTCGAGACGGGTCAGCGCCGTCGGGTGGTCTCAAAAGATGTCGCTAATTTCGCCAGACTGGTAGATGCACTCGGGAATATGTCGTTTGCTATGTCCATGGCCAATCCTGAAGATGTTCCCATTGAAGACATCTATGTCCATGTTTTTGCCGAGATGGTTAAAAACACCAGTAAACCCCTTGTGTTCATCGCCGACAGCGGTAAAGATATTGCCAAAATCTACGAGATTGCCTGCCTCGTCACAGGAGGTGCCGAAAACCTCCGGCAGAAGCCATTCATACTTAATTACTCGGAGGCAATCAGCCCGCTGCATTTCCCTGAAAACGTCATGGAGAAGCTTATTTTCTGTGCCGAAAAGAGGATACCCATCTGCCTTCCCTCGGGCTCCAACGCCGGAGGCGGAGCACCCATTACACTTGCCGGTGCTATGGCTTTGGGAATAGCTGAGAACCTGGTAGGTCTTGTTGTACACCAGCTGGTTAACAGAGGAGCCCCCTTCCTCTTCGGTCCCAATGTCAGCACTTTGGACATGAAGTCTGCTGTGGTCTCGTACGGTTGCCCTGAATGGAGTCTCTCCCAGGCGGCACTTGCCGATATGCGTGATGAAATCTATAGCCTGCCCATCTGGGCCTTTGCCGGGGCTTCAGACGCCAAGGTTATGGATGCCCAGGCGGGAGCCGAGGCTATGTTTTCCATCATTAGTGCCATGCTCTCCCGGGCTAACCTGATTCACGACGTGGGTTTTCTGGAATACGGAAGCACATCTTCGCTGGAAATGGTGACCATGTCTAACGAACTGGTAGCCATGAGCCGGTTTTTTGTTAAAGGAATTCCAGTTAATAAGGAAACCCTGGCCCTGGAAGCAATCCAAAGGGTGGTTAGCGGGGCTCCAGGTTCTATCTTCCTCACCGATGACCACACCTTTGACCATTTTATGGAGGCACAGTTCCTGCCTGACCTCCTCGACCGTTCCCGCTATGATTCCTGGAAAGAGGCAGGGGAACTGAACCTGTACCAGCGCTGCAACATAGAGGCAAAAAGGCTACTCGCCGAACATCAGGTAGAACCTAAACCTGACGAAGTACTTCAAGGAATTGAGCGAATTCTCCAATCAAAGTGACCGGGGGTTCAACCATGGGAACAGGTCTGCCATATTACCAACCGCTTCCACCCGAGAATGTGGAGCAAATCGACCGCACGGGACGCCAGATACTGGAGCACGTCGGTATCAGAATTAGTGACAGCACCTTTCTTAACATGCTGGAAACAGCGGGAGCACAGGTGGATTATGCCAATCAAAGGGCGCGCTTCAGAGGGGACTGGCTTGATGAAGTATTGGGTCAGGCCCCTTCCTGCTTCACTCTCTACTCTCGAAACAGCCAGAATGACCTGGACCTCGGTGAAGGTAAGGTCTACTTTGCCAACGGGGGGCGGGTGTTTCGCATCCTGGATATGGGAACAGGCGGTTATCGCCTCACCATGCTAAGAGACGTAGCTAACACCGCCACCCTGGTTGACCACCTGGACTACATCCGTTTCTATATCATCGCCTGCCAGGTCCACGACCTGGAACCTCAAAACTATCATTTGAACGATTTTTTTCATGCCTTCAACCATACCACCAAGCACGTGATGGGGGGCTGTGACACTCTGGAAGGCGTTAAGCAAATGTGGGAACTTGCCAGTTTAATCGCCGGAGGTGAAGACCGACTTCGAGAAAAGCCATTTGTTTCGGTGATTACCAATCCAATAAGCCCTCTCAGCGTTGAGGCTAACACATTAAGCATCCTCAATTTCTGCGCCACACACGGCATCCCTGCTATCTGTGCGGCAGCACCCATTGCCGGGGCAACCTCCCCGGCAACCCTGGCCGGGACCCTTTCACAGATGCATGCAGAAGCCCTGGCAGGAGCGGCTATTACCCAGGTGTTCGCTCCCGGAGCTAAGGTGCTTTACGGCGCGGTTCCCATGACCATGGATTTACGAAACATGGAATTAGCCGCTGGCTCAGTGGAAATGACGATGATGAACGCTGCCGCAGTCCAGCTGGCAAGGTGTTATCATCTACCTATTTATGCCTCGGGTGGACTTACCGAAGCCAAGAGACCAGATATCCAGGCAGGTATTGAAGAGGGTTTTTCCAACCTGCTGGTTGCCATGGCCGGAGCCGACTGTGTTCACCTGGCAGCCGGATTAATAGATTCGGGAAATTCCATTTCTTATGAGCAGTACGTTATCGACAATGAAATTATAGGAATGATTCACCGGATACTGAGAGGCATCACGGTTAACAAAGAGACTCTGGGCTTCAATGTAATCGAGAAAGTCGGCCCTGGCGGTCACTACGTATTAGAAGAACATACCGTAGAGCATATGATGAACGAATTCTTTTACCCTGACCTGAGTGTTCGTTGCAACTTCGATATCTGGGAAGAAAGGGGCCGGCCTGACATGCTGAGCCGTGCCAATAACATCGTCCAGAATACTCTGAGGGAGGATACAGAAGGTGTTCTGGACCTGGATTTGATTTCTGAGATAAAGGAGTCTTTCCCCGGTATCCGGGATATCTAGGGCGGCAATGTCGAAGCAAACCGGAAAAATTACACGTATTATTACTTGTACCGTCTTCAAACCGGCTATTGAGGCGTTGCAACTGGAGAAAAGATACCCAACACTATGTTTTACCTATTTACCGTCCAACCTGCATTTGATGCCAGAAAAGTTAAAAAATCAATTACTGAAAGAGATTAAAGCGTCCCGGAAAAGGAATGAACGGGTCATATGCCTTTACGGGGACTGTTTCCCCGACATAGAAGATTTTTGCCAGGAGCACGGGGTGACCAAGGTGCCCGGGCATTACTGCTATGAAATGCTGCTTGGCAGTGACCGATTCAGGCAGCTACTTAATGAGATGACAGGTACCTACTTTGCTGAAAAAGAACTCATACAAAACTTCGAGGAATATTGTGTAATACCACTGGAGCTTCATGATGAAGAAATGAGGAGGTATTGCTTTAACCAGTACCGCAGATTGCTCTATGTGCGGCAGCCGTCAGACCCGGACCTTGTATCCCGGGCCGGTGAAGTGGCTGATTTTCTGGGGCTATCCCTGGATATTAGTGACGTGAATTACTCACACCTTGAAAAAAGCCTTATTGGATTGCTTTAAAGCCGAATCAATATAATGAAAATGGAAGATAGAAAGAAATTGAGGCCAAATAAAGTAGCAAACCTGGCAGAATTACCCACCCAAAAATATCGATTGCATGGCGTCTGGTTGAATGTCTTACCTGACGACCTCTGGCTCAGGATTCCCAGGGGAGAAACCGTCTGGGAAGCCTTACAAGATACGGGTGTAGAGCTGGATAGTGACTGCGGTGGCCTGGGGAAATGCGGTAAATGTAAAATAAAAGTCCTCTCTGAAACAGACCCACCATCCATCGAGGAAGAGGAACTTCTCGATAAGGGAGAATTAGAACAGGGTATACGGCTCGCCTGTCGCACCAGGGTTAATCGTGACATGGTGATATCCAC
>CAZXWQ010000107.1:0-3833 GCA_964644545.1 uncultured Dehalococcoidales bacterium
AGATAGCTGAGAGGCTGGGTGTTAAGGAGATAGCAACCCCGCGATATATGTCTACTATTGAGGCTTTTCGGCTCGCAAGGTTAATCAGGGACGAGCCTGATGTTGTCCACCTGCCGAATCAGAACTTTGCCCGGTTTGCCCTTTTACGCAGGAACCCCTTTATAGTTACGGTGCATGATGTGATAAGGTTCTATTTCCACTTTGACCCGGAGGCAATCAGGGAAAGGATATGGTTGAAACTCGATGTTATGGGTGTCAAGCGGGCAAGCCACATAATAGCTGTCTCTCAAAACACTGAGAGCGACCTTATAAAATATATGAAGATACCGGAGAGTAAGATTACTGTCATCTATAACGGAATAGACCGAAGTATCTTCAAACCGTACGGCGTAAAGCTGAGGCTACTTGATAAACCGTATGTCCTCTACATCGGCTCCGAGAGACCAAGGAAGAATCTGGGAACGTTGTTTGAGGCATTTGCCAAGCTGAAGAATGAGTTTCCCGACTTAAAGTTGCTTAAGGTAGGACCGGTGGGCAGGTACGATAAATACCGTAAGGATTCAGCAAGGCAGTTAACCAGCCTGGGAATAACCCGTGACGTTGCTTTTGTTGACTATGTCTCTGAATACGACCTGGTCAGCTACTATTGCTCAGCGGCATTATTGGTCTATCCTTCTTTATATGAAGGGTTTGGACTGCCACCGCTGGAAGCCATGGCCTGCGGCTGCCCGGTGGTAACTTCGAATACTTCGTCTTTACCAGAAGTCGTTGGTAAAGCCGGTATTATGGTTGACCCCCACGACATTGACGGTCTGGCTCAAGCGATGAGACAGGTACTGAGCGACAGCCAGCTAAGGGATGATATGGTCAAGAAGGGTCTTGAGCAGTCAAAAAAGTTCACCTGGGAGAAGGCGGCTGAGCAAACACGGGAAATTTACGAGAAAGTAGCCGCCGGGTAAGGCAGTTCTATGGGTCTGCCAAATAATACTGAGACAAGGCAGGAGCGCCGTGAGAAGAAGCTCAGGAAAAAGCGGGAGCGAGTACCCAAGCACGGGAAGAATCTGGCCCAGATATACAGGGATGCTATTCTCAGGCGGTTAAGGCTAAAGTGAGTTTGCCTCCTGCTCCGCTTCTTCGGCTCCGACCAGCATGATGTTCCTGGCAATCGTGTTTACTTCAGCCTCGGCCCTGGCGTCCAGTAGTTCCGCCTTCAGAAGTAAAGCCTCCTTGCGTTTTGTGGTATCTTTGGCTCCTTTGACGGCAAAATCCACCACATGCAGGGCAAGCTGAATTTTTCCTTCCTGCTGAAGCTTCCTGGCCTGCCCAATGAGTGCGTCGGCGCCACTAATTCTCACCACTTCCGCTGCTACATCCGCACTCCTGGAGGGAAATAGCTCGCCGGGATTTCCATTGTACCAGCCGGCATACCTGCGGTGTATGCCGTGAATAATGTAGGTGGCGCAGCCGTAGACCGGTGCGAGCCAGCGTTTGCTTGCCAGGTCTTCCGGTATTTTGACTCGTTCCAGGATTTCCTCTATCCAGCAGCCTTCGTTTAGCAAGCGTATGACCTCGTTGTGGATGTGCCGCAGCAACTTTGCCGTATCCAGGCATATCTCCTGGATTTCTTCACCCTGGAGGAGGCGTCCGTGACCCGGAATCAGAAAATCAGGATTCTTACCTGCCACCCTCTCCAGACCCTCCGCCCATTCCAGTGTGTAGCGCTGAAGTTTGAAAGGATTGCCCACATTGGGGCAGACCCCGGTCATCAAATCGCCAACGATAGCGGTCTTCCGTTCAGGAATCCAGACCCAGGTACCGTCATCGGTCTCCCCCATGTAGTGATAAAGCTCGAAGGTAAGACCGCCCAGTTTAAATTGCATGGCATCGGAGTAGGTGATGTCAGGATAGGCGATATCGGGCGGCAAGAACTGGACATCTTCTGGTGGCGGAGTAAAGCCGCGCCCACCTTGAATTCTGTTTATGTACCGGTTGTATCTGGCTAGTTTCTTATAGCGGTCGAACCTTTTTGGCAGTAGTTCGTGTGCAATGATTCTGGGTTTCGGGTTTCCTCTCTCCCTGGCGTCAGCGAGAAAAGGCCCGGTGGCAAAGGCATGGTCGCCGTGTCCGTGAGTGTAGATAATGGTGTGGATAGGCACCTGAGTTCTCGCCCTTATTTTCTCAACTGCCTGGGCACTTGTCATTGGTGTGTTATCGACAACCACCACTCCTTCTTCGGTGATTATCACACCGGTATTGCCGAACCCTGCTATCATGAATATATCTGGCGTGCATTCCGCATCCTGCAGAGGTATCATTCGGCCAAAGTCGGTTCTTCGTTCTAAGCGGTTCATAGATGGCTCCTTTCTGTGGTTCTGGTACTTAAAGGGTCGTCACTCTTCAGGAACTTTCCTCGTCCTGTGTCTCGTCTTCTCTAGCGAGCTCCTCGTCAAGCTGTTCTTTAATGCGCGCGGCCCTGGGGTAGCCGATTTGCAAACGTCGTTGCAGGAAGGAGGTGGAAATATGCTCGTGTTCCTGTGCCAGTTGTATAGCTGCCTCCAGGAGCGGGTCCCTGGTGGAATCTCGCCTTCCGAATGTGGTTCGTGATTGGAGGTGCTCTTCTATCTTTAACGGGGATACCTCTTCCTGCTTCTGGCTTGCCCAAAAATAAACGAGCCTCTCTGTCTCGGCATCGGAGACAAAGCAACCCTGGAGGCGCTTTGGTTTAGCTGCTTCAGTTGGCATATACAGCATATCGCCTTTGCCGAGTAGCTTCTCGGCACCGCCGCCATCAAGGATAGTGCGTGAATCAACCTGAGAGGTAACTGCAAAGCTAATGCGTGTCGGGAAGTTAGCCTTGATTAAGCCAGTGACTACATCTACAGAGGGACGCTGAGTAGCCACAATGAGATGAATGCCAGTGGCTCGGGCAAGCTGGGCTAACCGACACAGAATATGCTCTACCTCGTCAAAGCCGGCCAGCATCACGTCAGCAAGCTCGTCAATGACCAGTACCAGGTAGGGCATCTTTTCTTTTCCCTGTTTATTCTTGTTGTAGTTCTCGATGTTGCGGGCGCCGGCTCTCGCCAGCTGGTGATATCGCTCGTCCATTTCGTGATTTAGCCAGCGCAGTACTCCAAGGGCTTTATCGTTATTTACTATAACTGGGGCGGCGAGGTGAGGTATGCTATTGAATGGAGTCAACTCCACTCTCTTGGGGTCAATCAGAATCAAGCGGATATTATCAGGTATATTGTGCAGTAACAGGCAGCAGATAATAGAGTTCAAGCAAACTGTCTTACCACTCCCGGTAGCTCCCGCAATTAGCAGATGGGGCATTCTACTCAGGTCAGCTACTCCGGCTTCACCTCCGGTACCCTTGCCCAGTGCCAGACTTAGCTTGGACCTGGTTTCCATTTTTTGAAAAGTGCTTGTCTCTATTACGCCTCGCAGGCTTACCACGCTTGAAACTACATTGGGCACCTCAATGCCGACCACGGATTGTCCCGGCACGGGGGCTTCAATCCTGATGCTGGGTGACGCCAGAGCAAGAGCAAGGTCATTGGCCAGTGAGGTAATTCTCTCTACCTTGACCCTTGTTTTGGACACTTCCTCTTTCCTTACCTTGACTTTGCCATCCTTATCTCTTTCTCTGATTTCCTTCATCCTCCTGTCCCAGCCCGGTTCCACGCCAAACTGGGTTACTGTTGGCCCGGCATTTATTTGCACTACCTTAGATTCAACACCGTAGCTTGCCAGGGCCTCTTCAATTATTCTTGCCCGCTCCACATTATCAGCCTGACTAAACTCAATCTCGGTGGACTTGTCCAGAATAT
>CAZXWQ010000107.1:3933-5382 GCA_964644545.1 uncultured Dehalococcoidales bacterium
CGCTCCACATTATCAGCCTGACTAAACTCAATCTCGGTGGACTTGTCCAGAATATCGATAGGTGGTAACCGCCAGCCGTCAATTATAACTGTTGATGGCGATTCGCCATATTTCTTCCATACCTCCTGGGCTACCTGGCGGAGTGTTTTCTGGGTTGGGGCGAGAGCATGTACTGGAGCAGTGGTAGCCGGCTTAACTTCTGGTTCTACCTCGGGGAGTCTTGGGGGCGCTGTGACTGGGTGAGCAGCGGTCTTTTCACGCGGGGTTGGCCTGTGTGCCACCTGTCTTTTAGGCCGTTTCCACAGCCATGAAATAAATCCAGCTAAGATGCGGAAAGAGGCACCTGGAGATATTAAAATGACGCTCAGGACTAGCAATCCCAGTATCCGAAGGACGCCCACATAGTAGGAGTACTCCGGATAACCGATGATACCCCAGCCGATGCTACCACCCAGGTCGCGAAGGCTGAGTATTCCCCAGGCAGCCAGGGCAAGGGCAACTACGCCCAGCCACCGGTGCCAGCGGCGAAAAAGGGAAAGCAACCTGCGCCGCCACACCAGCCAGGCTAGTGTTCCGATAGCTGTAGCAATTATCAGTAGCCCCCAGCCAAAGAGGTCCCAGATGTTGCTGGTGGTGTTCACGGTCCATGAGGTAATTGTTGACCAAAACAGTACAATCGCTGTGATGATGACCAGCAATATCGCAAAATAGAATATCCAGTCCCACCGCAGCTTTCTTCCAGATTTATCTCTTCTGTTAGTCTTCTTGCCAGCCATTTCTCTTCTCGGAAAGTCAGTTTTCTTAGAGGCTACACCTTAACCATAAAAGGAAGAATCATAGGGCGCCGCTTGGTCTGCTCATAGTAGAACTTATTTAGTGTATCCCTAACTTTAACGTTAACAAAACTCCACTCAGCAGGCCGGTCGCCGCTGTGGTTCAGGACCCGGGCTACCAGGTCACGGCTCTTATCCAGCATATCTTTGGCTTCTCTGGTATCAACAAAGCCTCGTGATACAATGTCAGGACGTCCTACCAGCTTGCCGGTTTGCCGGTTAATAGCAATAATAACCACTACCATTCCATCTCTGGACAGCATCCATCTGTCACGAAGAACAACACTACCAATATCACCTACGCTGAGACCATCGACATACACATTACTTGCGGTAACCCTGCCTACTATTTTAGCTGTCTGCGGGCTAAGCTCAAGGATGTCGCCGTCTTCGAGGACAAAGGTATTATCTTTTGGGATGCCTATTGATTGAGCCAGTGTAGTATGATGGCACAAGTGACGGTATTCCCCGTGGATAGGCATAAAGAATTTTGGTTTGACTATGTTCAGCAGTAGTTTTAGCTCCTCCTGGCTACCATGCCCGTGTACATGTACCTGGGCTATCCCATGATACAGTACCTGGGCTCCCTGTTTGAAAAGGTTGTCAAGAGTTCTGG
>CAZXWQ010000108.1:0-2377 GCA_964644545.1 uncultured Dehalococcoidales bacterium
ACAAATAACTGGCCTATCCGCTCGGTCTCACCCTGTGTTGCGTTCCACACCTGAGAGTTGCTGTTAATAGAGCCATTGTAGACCCGAAAGTAGGTGAGCTTGCCCACGTATGGGTCAGCACTCGTCTTAAATACAAGGGCAGCCAGGGGGGCTTCCTCGCCTGGATTTATGGTCTCCTGTTTGTCTGTATCTCCAGCAATAACTATACTTCCCTGTTTGGGTGAAGGGAGATAGTCAGATATGGCATCCATCAGCAAGCCAGTCCCAATGTTTTGCAGCGCCGAGCCAACCAGAATTGGCACTATCTTGCCGGTTGCTGTACCCTGCCTTAATCCCCCACCAAGTTCCTCCGTGCTGAGCTCCTCGCCGCCCAGGTACTTCTCAATAAGGCTGTCGTCAACTTCAGCACATGCCTCTACCAGCTTTTCGCGAAAAGACTCAACCTGCTCCTGTAACTCCGAAGGTATGTCACCTTCCTTTGCCTCAGGACCGAGGCGACTTTTCATTGCCAGGAGGTCAATTACCCCTTCAAAACTGTTATGGGAGCCTATGGGTAGTTGGACTGGCGTGCACCGACGACCAAACCTGGATTGAATCTCCTCCACAACCCGATAGAAATCAACATTCTCACGGTCCATCTTGTTAATAAATATAAGGCGGGCCAGATTAGCTTCCTCGCTATACTGCCACACCTGTTCGGTACCAATTTCAACACCAGAGGCGGCGCAGACCACGATTACCGCCCCTTCGCTAACCCGTGTTGCCGCCTTGACCTCACCAACGAAGTCAGAATAGCCGGGAGTATCGATGAGGTTAACCTTGCATTCTTTCCACTGGTAGGGAAGCATACTCAGGCTGATGCTCATATTCCGTTTCACTTCGGTGGGGTCGTAATCTGAGGTGGAGGTCCCATCGTCAACCTTGCCTAATCGTGTGATTGCCTTGGCATTAAACAGTATTGCCTCGGCTAAGGATGTCTTGCCAGCCCCATTATGTGACAGCAAGGCAAGGTTACGAATCTTATCCAGTCCGTATTGCGCCATCTAATCACCTCCGCACCCGGAAAACCAAGGATTTCTCCGGGGACCCGCTTATGCTCTTATTTTGTTGCTAACAATATTATAGTCTTAGTCTGCGAATACGGCAAGCAGTGTGCTATATCGTCAACCTGGCTCAGAGTTGACAGATTCGATTATAGAGGTAGGCCAACCAGAAACTCCTGGGGCGGTTTAATAATCGGAGGTACAGCTTAACCGCGGCGCACTTTATAAGTGAACCTCACTCCAGTTAAAAAGGTGTTCCTGGCAGTTCTGATAGCTGGTTATCTAGCTCCCAAACCTATCATGAAAGGTAATTTCGGGCAGCTCTCTTCTTGATGGAGTGTGGCCTTCCTGGTCCGGGTAACCTAAAGGCGTCATCTCAACCACGCAAAAGCCTTCCGGGACGCCCAGAATGCTGTCTGCTTTGCCGGCATTAAAGGCACCAACGTGTACCGTGCCCAGCCCCAGCGCGTGGGCAGCCAGTGTCAGGTTCTGCATTGCTAGCGCCACATCAAACATAAACCAGTACTCTCCCTTATCGGTGACTGGCTGTTCACGGTAACAGCCCGACTTCTTTAGCTCAGCGCAGGCTACAATAGTCACCGGCGCATTTTTAATGGCGTCAATAGCCGGATTGTAGGGAGTCAGGGTATCGGCAAGTTCAGCCTTGATATTATCATCCCGCACCACAATGAATCGCCAGCACTGCGTGTTAGCCCAGGATGGTGCCCAGCCGGCAGCTTCCAGTACCTGCTCTATGGTCTTGTCGTCTACCGGGGTATTTTTGTACCTGCGAATACTTCTCCTGGTCTTAATTGCTTCTAGGACTTCCATTTTCCCGCCCCTTTCATTACCCTTAGTTTGTTTATCAACAGTGGGAGTATGTCCTGAAGGTCACCCACAATACCTAAATCAGCCATTTCAAATATGGGGGCGTTGGGGTTTTTGTCCACGGCCAGGATGAACCCGGAACCCAGAGCTCCGGTAGCAAACTGTGCCGCCCCCGAAACCCCCAGGGTAACAAGAAGCTTCGGCGCCACAGTCTTCCCACTTTGGCCAATCATCCTCTCGGCAGGAACCCAGCCAGCATCCAGAGCGGGACGTGTTCCAGCCACACTCCCCCCGAGAACCTGAGCAAGTTCGACCACGGCTTGAAAACCTCCCAAAGAGATTAAGCCCCATCCCCCCGTTACCACTACCTCTGCTTGCTCCAGAGAGGTTGTCTCTTCTCGTTCCTCCACCACTTCAACAATATCAAGGCGAGAAACTACGTCTTCAACCTCAACTGGTATGACTTCGCCGCTTCTCTTCCTCGGCTCCATTGGGGCGAATATGCC
>CAZXWQ010000108.1:2477-5322 GCA_964644545.1 uncultured Dehalococcoidales bacterium
CAACTGGTATGACTTCGCCGCTTCTCTTCCTCGGCTCCATTGGGGCGAATATGCCAGGTTTAACCGTAGCCATTTGTGGCCTTTTCTCAAGGCATATGACCTTGAGTGCCAGATTGCCTCCCCACCCCGCCACTTCAGCTACTAACTGGCGCTTTCCACTGACCTCCTCAATATAGAGGGCGATACAGTGAGCGGTAAGCCCTGTGCCCAGCTTGGCCGCTACCCGGGAGGCGGTCTCTCGCGCCATGCTGGTGGCACCCCAGAGGACTATATCAGGCTGGTAACTCTGGATAAGCCTGGTCATATGAAGGGAGCAGAGTTCAGTATCGAAAGGGGAAAGACGAGGGTCATTAGCCATATAGACCCTGTCGGCGCCGTAGTCTATGAGCTCCGTCACCAGTTGTTGAGAGCCAGCACCGACTGCTACCGATGCCACCTCTCCGCCACCTAACTGCTGACAAAGTTCATTCGCCTTGCCGAGGAGCCCGAGAGAAACCCTGGCTATCTTCCCCTGGTAGTGCTCTGCCCATACCCAGACCTGATTCTTATCTTTAACCTGAGAGTTCACAATATCTCCAGCTTCACCAATCTATCGATGGCCAGGGTTACTACTTCTTCGGGTGAGCCTTGAAGAATCTCTCCTTGTCGCTTTGCGTGAAATTCGGTCATGTCGAGCACCTGGGTGGGAGACCCGGTGAGGCCCACAAGACTGACATCAGCACTTATATCAGTAGCACTCCAGTCCTTTATCTCTTTCTGGGCGACTGCCATTATCCCTAATACAGTGGGGAGGCGGGGTTGATTGATTTTATCAGTTACTGCTATCACAGCGGGAAGCTTTATCCTTGCCTTAATATATCCTCGCTCCCATATTCGCTTAACGACGACTCTTTGCTCATCTTCGAAAGTGAGTTCTTCAGCATCAGTGATGCAGGGAAGGTCGAGAAACTCAGCAAGCTGTACCGCTACCTGTCCTGTACCGCTATCAATGGTAGTATCACCACAGAGGACGAGGTCAAAACGCTCAAGTTTACGAATGCCATAGGCCAGTGCCTGAGCAGTAGCCAGAGTATCTGCTCCAGCAAACGCACGGTCGCAGAGGTGGATTGCGGCATCGGCATCCATAGCTAGAGCATCTTCCAGGGCTTTTCTGGCCTGGGGAGGTCCCATGGTTAGAACAGTAACCCTTCCCGAAAACCTCTCTCGGATCCTCAAAGCTTCCTCAAGAGCGTTCCTATCTACAGGGTTAATTACTGCGGGCACCCCTTCCCGCTCTATTGTCCGCCTTGTCGGGTCAAGCGAAATCTTGCCGAGATAGTCCGGGTGGGGAACCTGCTTTACGCAGACCACGATGTCACAGGACATCTTATGAGATGATGCTCCTCCCGATGGTATTCTTCATAATTTCCTGGGTGCCAGCAGTAGTAAACAGCTCTATAGAATCATTGAGCCGACGCACGACCTCATATTCAGGGATTGTGCCGTAGCCACCCATTATCTGAATAGCTCTCAGGGCTATCTGGCTGGCCATATTACAGGCGTATAGCTTACTCCGAGCGATATCATTACCGGCATCTCGGGGACTTTTGCCCTGGTCAAGCAGCCAGGCGGCATTGTAGCAAAGCCATC
The DNA here is from genome assembly GCA_964644545.1 of uncultured Dehalococcoidales bacterium. Taxonomy (GTDB): domain Bacteria; phylum Chloroflexota; class Dehalococcoidia; order Dehalococcoidales; family Fen-1064; genus CAZEBT01. The sequence goes on from CAZXWQ010000108.1 coordinate 4,107, forward strand.
TAGCAGCCTCAATCTCTAGGTTGGAGTCGACCAGCATATACTGAATAGCCGGAAGCTCGGCAATGGGCTTACCGTAGAGTTCTCTTTTCTTGGCATACTCCAGAGCGACCTCGTAGCACCCCTGAGCCGTGCCCAGTCCCACACCGGCAACGCCAGTGCGTCCCACAGCACCAATCCCCGCTATGGCTACGGCGATACCTCTACCCTCCTGACCTACGAGATTAGATTTGGGTAGCCGACAGTCAGTGAGGGCGAGGTCACCTATAGCGACACCACGAAGTCCTGCATAATGCTCTCTCCTCGGCGTATCGAAGCCCGGGGTTCCCCTTTCTACCAGGAAGGTGCTGAATCTGTCACCAGTTTTGGCAACAATAATAGCCAGGTCACACACTGGCGCTTCACTTATCATGACCTTCCTTCCGTTAATAATATACTCATCACCCACCAGTTCGGCTGTGGTAGTTATAGTGGAGGGGTCAGACCCGCCACCGGACTCGGTAAGGGCGGTGGCGATAATGAGGTCAGCTTGACACAGGGGAGGGAGGTATTTATTCTTCATCTCATCGGTGCCGAAGTTTTCTATGATGTACATCCCTATCTGTCCTGTCTGGAAGAAGAAGCCCAGCGAGGCATAGACCCGGGAAATCTCCTCAATCATTATCATCCTCGCCAGATGCCCCATACCAGTACCGCCATACTCCTTGGAGGTTATTATACCTACCAGACCTAATTCTGCCGTCTTCTTAATTATGTCCCGGATAAACTCACCCTTCTCATCCAGAGCCAATGCATTAGGTGCTAACTCCCTTTGGGCAAACTCCCGAACTGTGTCTCTGAGAATCTCCTGCTCACGCGTAAGATTAAAATCCATTCCCATCTCCTTTACGATAATTATTATTTAGCAGCGCTATTATTTTCTCCCTGTTAAAAGGGGGGGGAAGCTCGAAGGAAAAATGAACCTCTGCAATTTCGTTTTGATATTATATCTCATACCAGCTATAGTATCAACTATACTGTTTATACCTTAATCCGTGAATTCTCTGAGGGGGAACCCCCAACTGTCATTGCGAGGAGTCCTTCGCAGAAGGACGACGAAGCAATCTCTTAAAATGGAGGCGGGATTGCTTCGCCCTTCGGTGGAATCCTTCCCAAAGGGAAGGACGCAATGACGTGAAAATCAGTGAATCCCATGTCAGCACCAGCAAGGTGAGCTTTT
>CAZXWQ010000109.1:0-5304 GCA_964644545.1 uncultured Dehalococcoidales bacterium
TAAAAATGGAGGCGACGGGCGGATTCGAACCGCCGAATAGAGGTTTTGCAGACCCCCGCCTTATCCACTTGGCTACGTCGCCCAATCTAAAACCTGTTGCAATAAGGATTTCCTTACCCTTATTCAGTTATAGAACTCCTATATTGTAATGCGGTTCGCCCCCTGATGCAAGTGTAATATTGACCCTTCTATGTATTTGCTACATAGGAATAGAGTTTCCCCTTGATGATTTCCTCAGCCCCTCCGATTATCCCGTCAATAACCTCTTTTACGGTCGGAATGTCGTGAATAATGCCCACGACCTGCCCGCATTCCGCCAGACCGGCATCCAGGTCACCCTCGAAGTAGAGTTGCTGCGCATTCTCCCCACGGGTTATGGCCAGCAGTTCCTCCAGAGTAGCCCCCTTCTTCTCCATTTCCAGAATCTTTATAGCTGGCTCATTTCTGAGGTTTCGTGCTGGAGCCTGGATAGACCGTTGAGTAATGAAGGTATCTGTCTCCCTGGCTCGAATTAGCCACTCCTTGAATCTGGGATGAGCGGGACATTCTTTAGTCGCCATAAAGCGTGTGCCCATTAGTACCCCATCGGCACCCAGGGCCAGGGCTGCTATAAAGCCCTGGGCATCGGCGAAGCCTCCACCGGCAACTACCGGTATCTTTACTGCCTCCACCGTAGCTCGAACCAGAACCAGCGAGCCGGTATCATCCGGGCCGGGGTGACCACCGCACTCGTAGCCGATTATTAAGATGGCGTCACAGCCTATCGCCTCGGCTGCCTCGGCATACCTCACTGCCCCCGGTGCCTTATGCAGGACGGTCACATTGCCCTGCTTCAATTGCTTCATGTAGGGTTCGGGACTGCGCCCCGAGGTTTCGACAATACGTATTCCCTCATCGATAACGACCTCAATGTACTCCTCGGTATTCACCGGGTGCGTAGTAGGAGAGAGGTTAATGTTCACTCCCACGGGCTTATCAGTCAGGCTCCTGGTCTTGCGTAGTTCATCTCGCAGCGCCTGTTTACTGGCAAAGTTGGAAGACGTGATTATGCCCAAACCACCAGCGTTAGAAACGGCGGCGGCAAGCTCTGCACGCGATAGCCAGACCATTCCGCCCTGGACTATGGGATACTTAATGCCCAGCAGCTCTGTTATCCTCGTCTTAAACATTCTTAAACTTTCTCCTTTGCGGGCTGTGATAGCCAGGGGTTTCCATCGTATAATACTGTAGAATTATAGCAACTCCAGGAGAAGATGAGCAAGCGTATCTTAAAATTCGAGACCCGGATATACATGTCCTTTTTGTTCTGGATGCGTTATAGTATAGTGAAGAGGGAGAAATAATCAGGAGGCTACCTATGAAAAGGTTAACGGTCATAATAGGGCTTTTACTGGTGGTGATTTTGCTGGTGTCTGTTTCCTGCGCCAGAGCACCGGCGGAAGAGGAGGTATATGTGATAGGGCAAGCATCGCGGGAAATGGAGGAGGAAGAGGTCTACAAGGAGGGTGGGGCTCCATATCCAGCACCGGAGATTGTTTTGGAGGTGCCACCAGCATCACCGCCAATAATCATGGAAAAGACACAAATGTCAAGGCCCGGGGTCGGCGATATTGGGGCCGGCGAGCTTACTGAGCGCATGATTGTGCGCACCGGGAGGATGTGGCTGGTAGTAGATGATGTTCCTATTGCCTTAGACCGGATTGGTGGACTCGCTGAGGACTTTGACGGATATGTGGTTTCTTCACAAAGGTGGGAGGAGGATGAAAGGCTCGCCGGGAATATTGCCATTCGCGTGCCCGCTGAGCATTTTGACGATGTCATGAGGGCGTTACGTGGGCTGGCGGTTGATGTAACCGCTGAGGACACATCCAGTAGGGATGTAACCGAGGAGTATGTTGACCTGAGCGCTAAGTTGCACAACCTGGAGGCAACCGAAGAGCAATTACTCAGGCTGATGGCGAAGGCCGAAACAGTAGAGGATATGCTCGATATTCAGCGAGAGCTCTCCAGAACAAGAGGCGAAATCGAGCAGACGAAGGGTCGAATGCAGTATCTGGAACGAACCTCTGCCACCTCGCTTATTGAGGTACATCTGGAGCAAGCCAGGCTTGATGTCAACTTCACTGCTGACAAGAGGACGGTGAAGGAAGGCCAGAAGGTCCAGTTTACCGTTCGCCAAATTGCTGGTGGTTTTGCCCCCTATAGCTATGAGTGGGACTTTGGTGACGGGAACACAAGCACCGATGAGGCTGTAACCCATGCCTACAGGACTGATGGCAGCTACACTGTCTCCCTCACGGTGACCGATGACCGGGGCAACACTGATACTGAAATCAGGGACGACTATATTTATGTCCGTCCTGGCTGGAGTGCTGGTAGTATCACCAGTGGAGCCTGGAATGGCCTGGTCACCCTTGGTCATGTGCTGGCGAATATATTCATCTGGATTGGCATTTTCAGCCCGGTCTGGATAGTCATCGGTGGTGTAGTCTACTGGAGGTGGCGCCGCAAGAAAAGAAAGGCGGAATAATTCTATCGCAGCGCAGGAGTATCAATCGTGGGTGAATGAGTAGGTCGTTCTCTTTGAGCTTGATTGGCGAGGTAGCTATGTGCTAACTTTGTAAGCAGTGATGTAGCCAGAAAGGAGATTGAAGGTGAGCATTGTTAACTTCTCTTTGGAGGGTAAGGTGGCACTGGTAACCGGGGGTAGTCGGGGTATTGGGCGCGCTATTGCTCTGGCGTTTGCTGAGAATGGAGCAGATGTGGTGGTAAGCAGTCGCAAGCTTCCAGACCTGGAAGTGGTGGCTGAGGAGATTAGAAACAAGGGAAGAAAAGGTATGGCGATAGCCTCCCATGTTGCCAAGCTGGAGGAGTCAACCAACCTGGTTGAGCAGGTAAAGACGGAGTTTGGCAGGATTGATATCCTGGTGAATAATGCTGGCGCCAATCCCTACATGGGTCCCCTGATTGATGCCGAGGAGTGGGCGTGGGATGTAACCATGAATGTCAACCTCAAGGGGCCGTTTATGCTGGGCCAACTGGTAGCCAGAGTAATGCGTGAGCAGGGCGGCGGTAATATCATCAATATAGCATCTGGCGCCGGGATAAACCCGAGCATGCTCCATATTTACAGTGTTAGCAAGGCTGGTCTGATAATGCTGACCCGGGTAATGGCTATGGAGTGGGCCAGGCACAACATAAGGGTTAATGCCATCGCACCGGGTTTGATAAAGACTCGCTTTAGTGAAGCCTTGTGGAAGGGGACGCCTGCTGAAGAAAATATTGCCATGCCTGAGGATATAGCTGGAGCAGCACTGTATCTGGCGTCGGATGCCTCCAAGTATGTAAACGGGGAGGTTGTCGCCATAAGTGGCGCCACGGGTGGCGGATAGAGCGTATTATAACCCGGTGTTATACCACGAGCTGTTTCGAGCCAGAGTGGGAACCCGGCTATTCATACCCCTTGGCGATGCGACTGGCGTAAGTGGCGATACAGGCCAGGAGCAGAATCACCGCCAGGAAGAACCAGAATACGGTGTCAAAAACCACCGGGCCAATTAATTCCCCTCCGCTAGTAAGTGGCAGTATTTCTATTCCTACTGCCGTGAGAATACCGACTAGCGCGCACACGCCACCCAGAATACCAAGAATCAAGGCTAATAATCCCATGGTGCAATCTCCTTCCTGCCTATCGGGACAGTTCTCTGTAAACACTTTGGCTGTATTTTAGTCTATAGTTTGTATATAATCAATATACAGGTATCATTTTGGAGTGAAAGCAAGTAATGGCAGATTCTTTTGAGCTAGGACCGTTTAGACCACCAAGCGAGGCATACTCTCTGCTTATCAGGGCAACCAGAAACTGTCCCTGGAACCGATGTCGGTTCTGCGGTATGTATAAAGGTAAGAAATTTGAACTCAGACCGGTGGAGGAGATAAAACAGGACATCGAGGTGATGAAGAGCATACGGGATAGTATTGCGGAGCTTGCCTGGAAGTCTGGCTATGGAGGTAGAGTGAGAGAGGTGGCGGCTACGGTACTTAACAAGCCGCCCAGTCAAGCCTTCTACAATATAGCCCTGTGGATGTATGGCGGTGGGGAGTACGCCTTCCTGCAGGATGCCAATAGCCTGATTATGAGGACCAATGAGCTAACTGAAGTACTTCGGTTCTTGAGAGAAACTCTCCCTGGTATCAACAGGGTGACCAGCTATGGCAGGTCGAAGACAGCGGCCAAAAAGACTCTGGAGGAGCTGGTAGAAATACATGAGGCTGGGCTTGACCGCTTGCATGTCGGGTTGGAATCGGGCTATGACCGCCTGCTAAAGTACGTGGATAAAGGGGTTACTGCCGCTGAACATATTCTGGGTGGCAGGAAGGTGGTGGAATCAGGCATATCGCTCTCAGAATATGTCCTGCTGGGGCTGGGCGGAAAAGAGATGTGGCGGGAGCATGCTATTGAAACAGCCAGGGTGCTGAACGAAATATCCCCCGATTTTATCAGAATCAGGACTTTAAGTGTAAACGAGGGATTACCTATGTACCAGGATGTGGAAAATGGCGGTTTTGTACGGATGACGGATGAGGAGATAATAGAAGAAGAGAAGTTGCTGATTGAGCACCTGTACTGCAACTCAAACTATGTAAGTGACCACATTGCCAATCTACTACAGGAAATCGAAGGTAGGTTGCCTGCGGACAGGGAGAGGATGCTGGCCGCTATCGATAGGTTCCAGGCTCTACCCGTGGAAGAGAGAACCAACTTTAGAATTGGTAGAAGGGCTGGCATATATACCTATCTGGACGAACTCCATGATTCACGCAAGCATATGGCGGTTGAGCAAATTATAGACAGGCTTAGCCAGGGTAACCACCAGGTAGATGAGAAAGCAGTATACAAAATGATGGAAGGCTTTATCTAGGGTTATGGGTAGCCTGGAGCAAGATGTGGTTGAGCTGCTTCGCCAGAAGGGAATGAACCTGGGAGCAGTGGAATCAGCTACCGGCGGTCTAATATCCCACCTTATAACCAATGTCCCCGGCAGCTCAGATTGCTATAAAGGGTCGATTACCGCCTACAGTAATGAGGTCAAGATTGCGGTGGTGGGAGTAAGAGAGGGTACCCTTAATAGATATGGCGCAGTAAGCCAGCAGGTAGCCAGGCAGATGGCAGAGGGAGGTAGAAAGGTATTGGATGTAGACATATGCATAGCCGACACCGGTATTGCCGGACCCACCGGTGATACCCCGGGAAAGCCGGTGGGGCTATTTTACATTGGGCTGGCACACCAGGCAGGAACCTCT
>CAZXWQ010000110.1:0-2082 GCA_964644545.1 uncultured Dehalococcoidales bacterium
TCACCGTTAAACCTGTCCAGCAGGTAGCCACAATACTCAACAGTGTCCAGCACCGACTGTGGGGTCTGTTTGGATATACCTATCATAAAGAAAACATCGAGTCGGCCACAGCCGGCATCAAGGGCGTTGCCCAGGGTTTGTTCCAGCTCTTCATTGGAATAGTGTCTGCCCTCGGCTTTCCTTATTTGAGGGTCGTGTGATTCGGGAGAAATCTCCAGGCAGAAGTCAGGCGAGCTGAGGCTCATCTGTTGCAGGAAATCTCTCGTAGCAGGATTAAATATTTCAAAGATAAGCTGGTTCTTGACCTTATTCTGATGGAGCAGGTGGAGAAGCTCAGTGGCGTAGTCCTCCCCGGCCTGGCGCAGGTCACCGAGAATAAATGCCGGGCCGTTGCTGAAGCGGGCAATCTGCCTTACGTCCTCAGCTACTGCCGCCGGGGAGCGGTAAACGGGTCTTGCCCGGTTGAAGAACTGCCGGAAGGCAGCCGCCGAGCCGCCGCAGATGGTGCAGTTCTGGGTGCAACCGCGGCAGGTGAAGACTGCTGTAATGGGGTAATCCGTCCACCCCTGGAAGGGCGTATAGCTGGCCAGGTCACGGTACCTGATTACCGAACGCACCGTATTGGCGTAGTGGCTGCGCATAACATGGCTGAGGTCTGATGGGACATGGGAGAAGGGGTTTTCCCGCACGGTACCCCGGCTATCTCGCCAGACAAGGTTAGGCACCGTTTCCGGCTCCCTATGGCTGATTACACAGTCCATTAGCTGGCGCAGGGGTTCTTCTGTAGAATCACCCCTCAGCACGTAATCTATTTCGGGGTATTCCATCAGCTCCTTGTAGTAGTAGGAGGATGAGAAGCCGCCGAACAGCACTTTAGCTTCAGGGTGGTGTTTTTTGACCAGCCTGGCTACCTCAATTGCGCCGTGGCAGTGCAGCATCCAGTGCAAATCGATGCCGAAGACAGGTGCCTTGAGGCCGGCTATCATTTTCTCAGCGTTAAACTTCCTATCGTTGAGCATACGCACGGCGAGGTTAACAATACGCACCCGGTAGCCGGCACGCTCCAGATAGTCGGCAAGGCTTACAAAACCGATGGGGTACATCTCGAAAACGGGAGAGGACGGTATCTGGTCGCTGACCGGTCCGAAGAGTATCGTTCTTTCACGGAAGTCATACACGCTGGGTGCGTGCAGTAAAATTAAATCAATCGCCATTATCCTGTCACCAGCCTCAGAAAACCCCGGCCAGAATGTAGCCGATGCCCATGAACAACTGAGTCAGGAGGATGACCAGGACATTGTTCATCATAGCTGGCACCAGCTTGTCCATATCTTTATGCTTCAGGGAACCGAGGATAGCTTTTACCGCCAGTGGAATCGTGAGCAGTCCCAGCAGGGAGAAGGCTGGCATCTGACCAGCAATCACGCCCCCGATTATCCACAGGTAGACAATCCCCGTGAGCGCTGAGTAAACTATGCTTGCCTTTCCCTTGCCAATGACGATAGGCAGGGTTCTCCGGTTGCCAGTAGCATCGGCCTCCACATCGGGGAATTCGTTAAGAAGTAGCAGGTTATGCACCAGGATACCCGAGGGAATAGAGGCAATAATGGCCGGCACATTATATTCACCGGTATGGACGAAGTAAGCCCCCAGAATCGGCAGGGCGCCCAGCCCTAATCCCGGAGCCCACTCGGGCCACCCCATCTTGAGGATAAGGGGTGTATAGATGACGATACAGGCAGCAGCTACCAGGAGTAGTGGTATCAACTGCCAGCCGCTGACTATTATGAAGTAGATGCCGATTGGTACAGTAGCCAGTAGACTGCCCACACCGAGCCACAGGGCCTGCCCTGGAGTTACAAGGCCGGACGGGAGGGCACCACTGCCACCGCTAAAGGGGGTCCTTTGCGTTCTTAAGTCTACGCCGCTCCGGTAGTCAAAGTACTCGTTGAGCACGTTAACGCTGATATGGGCCAAAAGCAGGCCGAAGCCAGCGAGAAACGCATAGCCGAGGTTAAATTCAAACGTGCTGTCAGGTTGCCTGGATTCATACCAGGCTATGCTGGCACCGAGGAATGCCAG
>CAZXWQ010000110.1:2182-4980 GCA_964644545.1 uncultured Dehalococcoidales bacterium
GCATTGAGAAAGTTGTGGGCGCTGCCTCCCTTTAATGATACCTCCAGGTAACCGCTGCTACCAATCAGAGCCAGCAGTTCTTCGCCTTCAGCATAGGTGCGGCTTATACCGTGAATAAGCCGGCCTCCAAGCTCGATAGTTATTTTCTTTCTGTCCTGTGGCAGGTCTCCGTTCCTGATATTAGTAATCAAGTTGCCGAAATTGTCAATATGGAGGATGTGCCCCACTAATGGGCCGCCGGGTGCCTGATATGGGTGGAGGACTGGTAGTACGGTTAGTGAGGTTATCTTCTCACCAAAGTCTTCCGGTGATAAGCCGAGGGACAGTCTCGCTGCCACCGGCGCAAAGATATCACGACCGTGGAAAGTGGAGCTAACCGGTGACCGCCAGAATTGACGCCTGGTGATGGCGATTGCCTCTAGCTCCGGTGCCAGTTTTCTTTTTATGTTGTTGGTACCAGTCTGCGTGGGCTTCGCTGAGGAGTCATGGAGAACGTAGCTCAAGACACCGTTATCGGGGGCGATAAAATCAGCCAGCGGTGTTCTCAGGATGATGGCTCTTCGCCTGGTGCCGACTCCGGGGTCGACAACCACCACGTGGACTGTTCTTTCGGGGAAGAACCGGTATACCGTGCTCAAAACGAAGGCAGCCTGGGGGATATTCTGAGGCTGAATAGTATGACAGATATCAATGAGCTTTGCCCCAGGATTGATACCAAGTATTACCCCTTTCATAGCAGCTACATAGGCATCGGTCAAGCCAAAGTCCGTGGTCAAGGTTATTATGGCACCCATCCGCACTTACCTGAAGGGCTTTGCATAAACTGTAAACCAGCCCCAGTTATTAATAGTAGCCAATTACTGCCCAACCTTGAGGGTCACTATGGCGAGAATAACAAATAGGACTATCAGGGCGACGGTAATCTGGAATAGTCTTTTTTCCAACCCTCGTCTAGTCCTGAAGACAGTGTCAGCCTGACCAAATATACCGCCCAGACCACCACCCTTAACCTGCAGTAGAATAACCAGTATTAGAGCTACCGCCAATATAATCTGAATCACACTCAGGACTTCTTTAAGGGTATCTTCCATATTATTCTGCCTCTAGCTTCTTCTTGAGCAGTTCATTTGCCAGCTTTGGATTGGCACGACCTCTGGTTGCTTTCATTACCTGACCGACGAGGAACTTTATTGCCTGCTCCTTACCTGCCCTGAAGTCTGCCATAGCTTGAGGATTGCTGGCTATTACCTGGCTGATTGTCTCCTCAATCTCATGGGTATCACTAATCTGGCTTAGTCCCTGCTCGGCTATAATGTCAGCAGCTTCCTTTCTGGCCTCGAACATTTCCTGAAGGACAGATTTGGCAGTTGCTGTATTAATAACAGCTTCCGACTCCAGGACCGATAATCTCACCAGTTGTTCAGGACTGACCCTTTTTCTGAATTCGGGTATATCGATATTATTGGCATTTGTTATGCGACTGACCTCTCCCAGAAGCCAGTTACTTCCCAGTTTAGCTCTCTCATCCAGGGACATGCTGGGGGGCTCACCTGTTTTCACAAAATCTTCCTCATAGTCGGCCATTTCCTTTGAGCTGGTGAGCAGGTTGGCGTCATAGAGTGGCAGGTCATAGTCAGCCATAAATCGGTCACGTCTGGCTTCAGGTAGCTCCGGGAGATTTGATTTTATTTCCTGTACCCAGTTTCGGCTAATCATCAGAGGGGGCAGGTCTGGCTCGGGGAAATAACGGTAGTCGTGGGCATACTCCTTGCTGCGTTGCGAGACGGTTTTCCCCTTCTCCTCTACCCAGCCCCTGGTCTCCTGGATAAGTCTCTTACCTTCGGCGAATGCTTTTCTTTGTCGTTTGGCTTCATATTCCAGAGCGCGGTAGACTGCCCGGTAGCTATTCATGTTTTTAACTTCCACCTTGGATGTGGACTTGGAGCTGCCCTCGGGTCGAATACTGATATTGGCGTCACAGCGGAAACTACCCTCTTCCATGTTTGCCGTAGATACCCCCAGGTAGCGAAGTATGCTGTGTAGCTTTATGAGGTATTGCCTGGCTTCTTCCGGCGAGCGCAGGTCAGGTTCACCAACAATCTCCATCAGTGGTACTCCAGAGCGGTTGACATCCATCAGACTATAGGCTTCTCCATCAGGGGGGGTGCGGTGTAGTAGTTTGGCGACATCTTCTTCGAGGTGAACACGGGTTATGTCCGCCCTCTTTTTCTGACCGTTGACCTCAATATTGAGCCAGCCATCATTTCCAATAGGGGCATCATACTGTGAGATCTGGTAGCCCTTCATCAGGTCGGGATAGGGGTAGTTTTTACGGTCGAATTTGGTATATTCCGATATAGTGCAGTTCAGGGAGAGGGCGGTCATTATGGTGTACTCCACCGCTTGCCGGTTGATGGTGGGAAGAACTCCAGGCATACCGAGGCACACCGGGCAGACGTGGGTATTTGGGGGGGTATTGGCATAATCAGTACTGCAACGGCAGAACATCTTGCTCCTGGTCTGTAACTGGGCGTGCACCTCCAGCCCGATAATAGTCTCAAATTTCATGATTTATCTCACCCTTGAAGGCTCGTTTTAGTATAGCAGTAATATCGGTGACTGACAAGGAAGAAAAGTGCTATAATTTCGCTGTGGGTATGGGGATATAGCTCAGCTGGGAGAGCGCTGCGTTCGCATCGCAGAGGTCGGGGGTTCGAGTCCCCCTATCTCCACTTAGCTTCACAATGAACCACCTAAGGTATCAAAAGGTAGAACTCCCTAATTGGGTTACATGTAGT
>CAZXWQ010000111.1:0-2578 GCA_964644545.1 uncultured Dehalococcoidales bacterium
GGTTGATGTGTTTGATGCCGTGGTATAGAACCGCTCCTATCAATAAGTCATATCTGTGCAAACCATTTGCCCCTTGTGAGCTGCGAAATGTGGTGAGAAGAGTCCTTTAGGGGGTACTACACAATGACAGTGCAACGGGAAACGATACTGATTGTTGATGACGAAGAGGCAATAAGGAAATGCCTCAAGCGGAAACTAACAATGGATGGCTATCAGTGCCAGACAGCGGTCAGCGCTCGTAACGTGTTGGATATGCTACGGGAAAACGCCATTGCTCTAGTGCTCTTGGATATTAGAATGCCGGGCAAACCAGGTACGGAATTGTTGCCGGAGATAATAGCAGACTTCCCCGATACCGCAGTAATCATGCTTTCTGCTGTAGGTGATTCACATGTTGCCATCCAGTGCATGAAAGAGGGTGCCTACGACTATATTATTAAGCCATTTAACCTGGACAGGGTTACCCAGAGTGTGGCATGGGCTTTAGAGAAAAGAAGGCTGCAAATAGCGAGGGGGGAGTATCAGCAACACCTGGAACAGGAGGTTGTTGAAAGAACTACAGAACTCAAGCATGCTCTTGAAAAGATAGATATGGTGTCCCTGAGTACAATCTATACGCTATCACGAGCAGCTGAGTACAGGGATGAAAATACCGGGGCTCACATCAGGCGTATGAGTGAGTACTGTGAGACTATTGCCCGCAGGATGGGCTTAGATGACGTAGACGTGGATATGGTAGTCTATGCCGCTCCCATGCATGATGTGGGTAAGATTGGTATCCCGGACAGGATTCTTCTTAAACCAGGAAAGCTGGACCCGCACGAGTGGGAAATCATGAAGCAACATACCACAATCGGGGCACAGATTCTAGCTGGCTCTGATGCTGAGTTCATCGGGTTAGCTGAGGTCATTGCATTGACCCATCATGAGAAGTGGGATGGTAGTGGATATCCCAGAGGACTCAGGAAACAAGAAATACCGCTGGCTGGGCGTATTGTGGCCGTCGCTGATGTGTTTGATGCCTTGACGTCCCAACGGCCTTACAAAGAGCCCTTTTCAAGGGAAGAGAGTTTCGACATAATTAGACAGAGTCGGGGAAGCCATTTTGACCCTGAGGTAAGCGATGCCTTCTTCGCTTCCAAAGAGAAAATACTGTCAATCAAAGAAAACCTTAAAGACTAGCACCTGGCAGAAGTTGTCCGGGCAGTGATGGGGGTGCCTTTTGATAGACTTACTGCTCCGTGTTACGGGTCCATCTCTACTTCCGAGCTGAGATTCCTTATGCTCTAAGCCCCTTCTTTTTGCTAACCAACTTCTGCACGTGAAAAGGTGCTCAACGTTACCAGAAGGCATAAAACGAAGCTAATATCTAAATGAAACGGTACTCAAGATTACTTGTTTCTACTCGATTGGACAATACGTCTGTATCTACTAATCAGCCACTAATATATTCTTTAGAAGACTATTCGAACCTTAGCTACGACTGTGAAATCTGCCAGGACTTTCCCTCGGTAGTAATGGCGGGGGCAATAACCATCTCGACCTGGTGCATTTCGGGGATGGTAGATGCACCGCAGACGCCCATTGCGGTGCGCAGCGCGCCGACAAGGTTCTGACTGCCGTCGGTGACTGAGGTGGGGCCGAAGAGGATTTGCTCCAGAGAGCCGGTGGTGCCGACCTTTATTCGGGTGCCCCTGGGGAGTGCCGGGTGGGGGTGGGACATACCCCAGTGGTAGCCGAGACCCGGCGCCTCTCTAGCCTGAGCAATGACAGAGCCTATCATCACGGCATCGGCGCCGGCGGCAACGGCTTTGCAGACATCGCCACCCTTGCGGAAACCGCCATCGGTAATAATCGGGACATACCGTCCTGATTCGCGGAGGTACTCTTCTCTAGCGGCGGCGCAGTCCATGGTGGCGGTTATCTGGGGAACGCCGACACCGAGGACTTCCCTGGTGGTACAGGCGGCACCGGGACCAACACCAACCAGAACCCCGGATACTCCTGTTCTCATTAGCTCGAGACAGGCGCTGTAGCTGACACAGTTGCCAACCACAACGGGTATGGGTACCATCTCCCGAAGCTCGGAGAAGATGAGGCCGCGGGCACTCTTGGATACGTGCCGGGCACTGGTAACCGTAGACTGGACGACGATAATGTCAGCCTTAGCTTCAACCACTATCGGGGCAAACCGCTTTGTATTGGCCGGTGTTACCGAGACGGCAGAGACCGCCCCGGCTTTCTTGGTTGACTGGATTCTTTCGCCAATGAGGTTATCCTTAATCGGCTGGGAATAGACCTTTTGAAGCAGAGCGGTAACCTTAGCATCAGGTGCCTGAGCAATCTCTGATAGTATCTCTTGAGGGTCCTCATAACGAGTTTGCACTCCTTCCAGGTTGAGGACAGCCAGCCCGCCGCATTGGTGCATAAGGATGGCGAAGTTGACATCGGTTACGGCGTCCATAGCAGCGGCCAGAATAGGAATGTTAAAGGTGAGGTTCTCTATTTCTAAATCAACATTTGTCTGGTCTGGATTGATGGTAATGTCGCCGGGGACAATGGCAACCTCATCGAATCC
>CAZXWQ010000111.1:2678-4871 GCA_964644545.1 uncultured Dehalococcoidales bacterium
CTGGGGATTGTAGCGAGCCACAGGCGGCTGGGGAATACCGAGATACTGGTGAAGGAAGCACTTATGGCCGCCGAGGAGGAAGGGGCGGAAGTGGAAATAGTCAGGTGGACGGACTACCGGATACTTCCCTGCGAAGGGCTAGCCACCTGCTTGTTTGGTGGGGTGGGGTGCAAACTCAAGGATGTAGATGACCATAATTACCTGCTGGAACAGATATACGAGGCGGATGGGGTTGTGTTCGGCTCACCCTGCTATATCAAGGAGGCGACAGCAATTGTCAAGCAGTTCATTGACCGCTTGTTCGTGCTAACCACGCAGCGCTCGGGGGCGCGGGGAAAGCCGGCGGTAATCATCATGCCCTATGCAACCCGGGGATGGACGCAATACGCCCTCCTGCAGCCAAATATTCTGCTCCAACAGCTGGGGATGAGAGTCATTGACCGGGCACTGGTTCATACCCAGGGTATGAGCGAGGCAATAGCTCACCCGGAGGCGCTGGAGAGAGTACAGGGCATGGGTAAGGCACTGGCGGCAGCAATTAGAACGGGGGATATGACCTATCTGGGTGAAGAAGGGGTGTGCCCCATCTGCCATGACCGCATCCTCCTCATCCACAAGGATAGAGAGACCGTAGAGTGCGGCACCTGCCAAATTACGGGCAAACTCAGCATTGAGGACGGCAAGATTAAGGTGCACTTCTCTGAGGAGCAGCTTGAGTGGATACGCTCGGGTGCATCTGGCCATGCGGCTTTCGAAATACTGCCCTCCAAAGACTACTTCAGAAAGTTGAAGCCAGTACTGAAGGAAGGGCGAGAGAAGTACCGGAACTATCTAAAGATTGAACGCGAACTGACAAAACCGGCTGGTGGGGGGTAATGACAATGGCAGAAATAATGGCGATGATAAGGTGGTTTCCTCTGGGACCGATTGAAGGACCTCTGGAGCCTATCAAGAAGGAAGACCTGGATAAGATAGCCAAGCAGTACGGGGTAAGCATTTCCCTCGAAGATATGCGAGGTGCGGCACTGGGGGAGACCAGGGGTAAAGCCATCGAGGAGATTACCCAGTACATAGTCACTTTATCCGCCAACGATGAAGAGACGTTCCGGGAAGTGATACGGGCGCTGGTGAAGAAGTACCGTGCTCCCCGCACGACCTATGCCACGCTGGGCAGCGATGAGAAGGCCAGAAGGATGATAGAGGAGCTGTTCAACGAGGAGGACGGCTGGCTATAGTCCCGGCATGTTAGGCTTAAGGAAATGCCCATCCCATATTATGTTTCCCGGCGAGCCGGTCAGCTTTCCCCCTTGATGTAGTCCCAGAGCTGTGTAATGTAGGGGGGATGCTGGGGTTGAAAGCGGAGATAGTTTGGGGTGGGATAACGGGCAATGCCGGCACGGTGACCTGCCTCAAGGCCCCTGACTACATCCTCTATCTTACTTACGGGGATGGCGCAAGCCATCTCGGAGTCCTGAGTGGAGCAGTTGATACGCTCACCGGCACCCGGCATGGCAATCTGGCACTCGTCGGTGATAATGGGCATGGCGATGCAGTTGCCGCAGCTTGTGCCACCACTCACCTTAGAGGAAAGAGCCGTGCCCCCGGCAGCTAATCTACCCTGTACCACTCTCATTACCTGAGCCGGGTTGCCGTAAATCAATACTACCTGAGGCTCAAAGGTGGCCCGCTCCAGTGGAGCCAGGAGAACATGGCTGTAGCGCCCGTATTCTAACCTGGGGAGGCTCTGAGCACTCTGGGCGGCGGCTTCTTTATTCTGACCCAATGTTTCGCCGAAGCTCCCGTCAAGCCAGCCTTTACCGGGGAAAAGCAAACCCAGGGTGAGGGCTCCATAGGAGCAACTGGAGTCGTCCACACTCTGTGCTATTACCCAGCCATAACGGCGAGCCATAGTAATTGCCTGGCAGAGAGACACCTTGAAGCCCAGGTCACGCTGGGGCAACCTTACTCTCTCAGGTAGTTCTTCTGCCTGGCACATACGAATAGCAAGGGGAAAAGTCTGGGGTCGTATATAGGTGGTGATAGCTTCGCTGATTTCTTTTAGCTCCATTAGCTTACTCCTTTAGATAGTATCAGGGTGATTATATCACAGTGGTTAGGGCAATCTAAAGCTAAGGCCTTAATCCGTGAGTCCAGATTCAAAAAGCTCACCTTGCTGGTGCTGACATGGGATTC
>CAZXWQ010000112.1:0-4687 GCA_964644545.1 uncultured Dehalococcoidales bacterium
AAGTAGGGCAGAGGCTAATACATGTTGCTGTAATGCACGTCTATGACCAGGATGAGGCCGAGAGGTTAAAGGAGCGGGTATCATCCGAATTCAATTGTGCCGAGTTGTGGGTTACCGAATTTAGCCCGCTGATGGGGTATGCCTGCGGCACTGGTACACTGGGACTTGCGTTCTATCCTGAAGACTAGTTGACTATTTCTACAGAACATCTAGTAAAATTGGACAAATAATTGTATAATTAATGGTGTGGAAAGTGCCCAGCTTGTTTCCGACGTGGAGCGGCTGAGTGTGGCTTTGGGGCAGCTTCCGGAACCGGCAGCAGAACCTGCCTTTATTGTTGTCAGCGGCTTGCCTGGTACCGGGAAGACCTATTTCTGTGGTAAGTTAGCCGAGAGATTGTCATTTGTTATTTTGGAAAGCGACACCTTACGTAAGACCCTTTTCCAGTCACCAGGTTATAGCGCCGGGGAAAGTTTGCGACTTTTCAGGGCTATTCATATACTTATTGAAAGGTTACTGAAAAAGGGGATTTCGATTATCTTGGATGCGACCAATCTCTCAGAGCGGAATCGTGAGTATCTTTATAGTATTGCCGACCGCCTGGATGTTAAGCTGGTATTGATACGTGTGGAAGCACCACCTGAAGTGGTACGTGAACGGCTGATGACCCGACAACAGGATTCGGATAGCAAATCAGATGCGGGTTGGGCAATCTACAGGAAAATGAAAGCGTCGGTCCAGAGAATCGGCCGTAATCACTATGCAGTGGACACCTCCCGGGACATTAACCCGGTTCTGGATAAGATAGTGAAGGACGTAATGCGCTAGAGGGTATAGGCTTGAATTTACTTTACACGAAATTGGAGTGTGCAGGAGGTTAATACAATGGTTTCGGGTTACAATGGGAAGATATTGCGGGTTGATTTATCTCGCGGTACCACATCAGTAGAGGAACCTGAAGAAGTATTTTACCGGCGCTACATGGGGGGCAGGGGGTTCGTCAGTTACTTTCTACTTAAAGAGTTGAGTAGCGGTGTGGAACCACTTAGTCCGGAGAATAAGCTAATTTTCGCTACCGGGGCATTGACCGGAGTGCCAATAGCAGGTAGTGGCAGGAATAGTGTGGGTGCCAAATCACCGCTGACCAATGGCTATGGCGATGGTGAAGTTGGGGGGTACTGGGGAGCAGAACTCAAGCACGCGGGATACGATGCGATAATTATCGAAGGCAGAGCAGAGAGTCCGGTATATCTCTGGATTGAGGATGGTAGGGTGGAAATCAAGGATGCCAGGCATCTCTGGGGTAAGAAGACCGGTGAGTGCCAGAAAATTATCCAGGAGGAGTTAGGCGTCAGCGGCGTGCGTGTCTGCCAGATTGGAGTAGCCGGGGAGAACCAGGTACGGTATGCCTGTGTGCTGAACGACCTGAATCATGCCGCCGGTCGAGCGGGTATGGGAGCGGTGATGGGTTCCAAGAACCTGAGGGCGATTGCTATCCGGGGGCGCCAGAAGGTGGAGTTAGCGGATGCCAGGGCGGTTAACTCACTGGCCAGGTGGCTCAGGGATGACCTTAAAACCAACCGCGGCGCGGTTGCTATGAGCCAGTACGGTACTGCTGGAGGGGTTATGGCTTTGAATGGGGCTGGTGGTCTGCCCACGCGGAACTTCCAGCAGGGCGAATTTGAGGGAGCCGAGAAAATCTCCGGCCAGGTGATGAATGAGAGCATCCTGGTGGGCAGGGGAGGCTGTTTTTCCTGTCCCATTCGCTGCAAGCCGGAGGTATCGGTCGGCGAGCCATATAATGTCGACCCTCTCTATGGTGGTCCTGAGTACGAGACCATAGCCTCACTAGGCTCTGATTGCGGTATTGATAATCTGGAAGCAATTGCCAAGGGCAATGAATTATGTGCTGCTTACGGGCTGGATACCATATCTACTGGAGCTAACATAGCTTTTGCTATGGAGTGTTTTGGGCAGGGTATCATTACTGAAAAAGATACCGGGGGGTTAAAGCTTAACTTCGGTAACACCGAAGCGATGTTGCAACTGGTCGAGATGATTGCCAGGAAGGAGGGCCTGGGCAAGGTACTGGCTGAGGGTACAGCCCGGGCCGCCTCGGAATTTGGTAAGGGAGCAGAAGAGTTTGCCATGCATGTGAAGGGACAGGAGATACCAATGCACGAGCCTCGCTTCAAACCTGGTCTGGGGGTAGGCTATACTATCTCGCCTACGGGTGCTGACCATTGCCATAATATTCATGATAGTATGTACGCCTTTCGCGTTGGCGGCGGACTGAGGACACTGGGTATATTTGAGCCATTACCCACTCAGGAGTTGAGTGCCGCCAAGGTCAGGATGCTCGTTTACGGCAGTCTCTGGCAGCACACGCTTAATTGCCTGGTATTTTGCAACTTTATTCCTTTAGCCTCTGGTAAAATGGTTAACCTGTTAAATGGTATTACCGGCTGGGATACCAGTGTCTTTGAGTTAATGAAGGTTGGGGAGCGGTGTATTGCCATGGAGCGTGTCTTTAATATTCGGGAAGGTAAGGGAAAAGCCGACGATTATTTGCCCAGCCGGTTCTTTACCCCGTTTGACTCTGGCCCCTTAAAGGGGGTTGGTATCAATGAGACAGAGCTGGCTCAGGCGATAGAGACATACTATGCGATGGTTGGCTGGGATAGTGACGGGAAACCCACTATGGCAAAGCTGCAGGAGCTGGGTATCGAGTGGGTAGCCAAAGTATAGTCGTTCAGGTATAGTTGAAAGGAGGGCTATGGTGGAGATTGAGGTCAAAGCTGGTGATATCACCAAGATTGAAGCTGGTGCTATCCTGGTAAACTTCTTCGAGGGCATGGAACAACCGGACGGCACTACGGCGGGAGTAGATAGGGCTCTGGATGGAACTATCTCTCAGCTTGTCAGCCAGGGCGAGATAAAGGGCAAACTTAATGAAATTACCGTAATTCATAGCCTTGGCAAGCTTCCGGCGGTCAGGATGGTAGTTGTTGGCCTGGGCAAGCAGGAGGAGTTATCTCTGGATAAGGTCCGGGGTGCAATAGGGGAGACCTGCCGGCTCTTGGGGAAGAAGGGAGTGGATAGTGTGGCCAGCGTTGCGCACGGGGCAGGAACCGGTGATATAAGTCCGGGGGGTTCTGCTCAGGCAATTGTTGAAGGTACCTTGCTTGGTCTCTACTCGTTTCGCAGGCACATAACGAAGGAGGCTGAGCAGAGTGAGATTAAACAGCTTATTATAGTTGATGATGAGGCGAATCTGCCGGCTCTGGAGCAGGGCTGCCAGAGAGGAAAGATTCTGGCTGAGGCAGCTAATCTGGCACGTGATATGGTCAATGAGCCAGCTAACTATATGACGCCAACTCATATGGCGGAGGAGGCGGCCAGGTTGGCTGAGACCTACGGTCTTAAGCTGGAAGTTATTGAGCGGGAGCAGATGCAGGAATTGGGGATGGGGGCGTTGCTGGGTGTAGCCCAGGGGAGTCAACAGCCGCCCAAGTTCATTGTGTTCAGTTATAAAGGGGCTGACTCTAATGAGCCTGATATAGCACTGGTTGGTAAAGGGATAACCTTTGATTCGGGGGGAATCTCGATAAAACCGTCCGCGGGAATGGGCGATATGAAGGGTGATATGGCTGGTGGTGCTGCGGTTATGGCAGCGATGGGGGCTATTGCTCAGTTGAAACCCAGGATTAATGCTATGGCGATTGTTGCTGCCACTGAGAACCTGCCCGGTGGTAGCGCCCTTAAACCGGGCGATGTACTGAAGGCGATGGACGGTAAGACCATTGAGATTATCTCCACGGATGCCGAGGGGCGGCTTACCCTGGCTGATGCCCTGGGATATGCCAGGAAGCAGGGTGCCAGGCATATAATAGATGTGGCTACTCTAACCGGGGCCATGAGTGTGGCGCTGGGCAATGTATGTAGCGGTGCTTTTACCAATAACCAGGAGCTGGTAGACAGGGTAATTGCGGCTGGTGCCGAAGCCGGGGAGAAAATCTGGCAGATGCCCATGTATGAGGAATATAAGGAGCAGAACAAGAGCGAGGTGGCTGATATCAAGAATACTGGCGGCAGGCCGGCAGGTGCTATCACTGCCGCTCAGTTCGTCGGTGAATTTGCCGGTGATACACCCTGGGTGCATCTGGATATTGCCGGCACCAGTATGAGCGATAAGGTACGGAACTATGTGGTGAAAGGGGCTACCGGAGTGCCGGTGCGCACCCTGGTAAACCTTGTTCTTTCTCTTGTCAATAAATAATAAAGGGAGGTTTTTAAATTATGAAGGTCAAATGGTTGGGACATGCATCTTTTCTGATAACCTCAGATAGCGGAACGAAGATAGTTACTGACCCATACGCAGCGGGAGGTGGCATAAAGTACGGTGAAATAAAGGAATCGGCTGATATCGTTACTGTAAGTCACGAGCATTTTGACCACAACAATGTGGCGTCGGTTGGCGGTAATCCAGCGGTAGTTAAAGGTGACGCCGAAGCAAAGGGGATAAAGTTTGAGGGTATAGCTACCTACCATGATACCAGTGAGGGGAAAGAGAGGGGGAATAATACTATAATCTGCTTTGAGGTTGATGGGATAAGAGTCTGTCATCTGGGTGACCTGGGTCACCCGCTGAGTGATAAGCAGGTTGCTGAAGCAGGTAAGGTAGACA
>CAZXWQ010000113.1:0-4447 GCA_964644545.1 uncultured Dehalococcoidales bacterium
GTTATCTTTTCCAGCTCGAGAATCCGGGCGCTGGTAAACAAATCGTATGAGCTCATCCCTACCTCTCTCAGGTTGATAAACTTTCAGACCTTTTGATATATCTCAGCTTACTCGAATTTAGACTTCCCTGTGAAGTACCATAGTGGTCATAAAGTAAGCCAAGCGGATAAAAGAACTGATACCTTTGGTGCTACTGATAAACTCATTTAGAGGGGATTAATGTTTGAATAGAGTGAATATAGAATCTCATACACTCTTGATAATAGAGGCAGAGGAGTATTAATCATGTGAATTTTTGACATTCGCCATATGGCGAACTAGAATGAATGAAAAGGTACACTGCATGACCATATGAACACATAGCACTGACGCAAAAGATATATTTTAGCTGGGAGGCGTGGTATAGAAGGTAAGAGAAGGGCTCTGGAACCGTGAGATAAAGAGGCGGTAACTGGTGCCCTTTTCTATTGCAGATAACGAAAACGCCCAGACCGATGATATGGTAGAGGAGATATGGGGTAATGAAAGATATTGTGAAAACGAAGAAGGAGCTGATTAGTGAGCTGGCGGAATTGCGGCAGAGGATTGCTGAATTAGAAGTATTAGAGGCAGAGCGCAAACAGGCGGAGGAGAGGGAGAGACAGCTCCAGGAACAACTAATCCTGTCAAGTCGTCTGGCGGCTATCGGCGAGCTTGCCGCCGGTGTTGCCCACGAGATAAACAACCCTCTGACGGGGATAGTGGGATTTTCTCAACGGCTGTTGAGAAAGGCCACCGACGAGGAAACGCATCGGGACCTGGAGAGGATTTACAGTGAATCTCAGCGAATATCAAGGATAGTGGGGAACCTGCTGACGTTTGCCCGCCGCCGCGGGACAGATAAGGAATATGTGAATATAAACGAGGTTATTCGGAGGACTCTGGAATTGAGGGCTTACGAACTGAGGACAAGCAATATTGAAGTTGGGGTTGAGCTTGCCGCCGACCTGCCGGAAATAATGGTTGACTTTCACCAGATGCAGGAGGTCTTCCTGAATCTGATACTGAATGCTGAGCAGGTAATGGTTGAGGCAGGCAGTGGCGGAACACTCAGTATCAAGACTGAGAGGGTGGAGGGCGGCATCAGGGTTTCATTTGCTGATAGCGGGCCAGGAATTCCGGCCGGGGACCTCGATAGGCTCTTCGACCCCTTTTTCACTACCAGAGGGGAAAAGGGAGGCACCGGCCTGGGGCTTAGTATATGTCATGGTATTGTTACCGAGCACGACGGCAGGATATGGGCTGAAAGCAAACAAGGAGAAGGCGCTACCTTCTTTGTTGAGCTGCCCGTGGCAGCCAAGATGTAGCGCCTTACTTTGCTAACGCCTTCCTGTATCGGATGTATTTCCCAAGCAAAATGTGATAGTTATGCCCTTCTCAGGATATATTATGGCAACAGGTCTTTGCGGAAAAGGTCGCTGATAGTAGGTATCTGCCAGAGCTCGGGGAAGGCAAGGCTCATCCCCTCAAGGCTGGCTCTGGCAAAATCAAAAGCCTCTTCAACGGTCACATCCGGGGTTGAAGGGTTGCTATCGTGGTCATAGATATCCGCTAAACCGTACTGCATACCGAGGACAGCAAAGAAGTAGGTAAACAAGCCGTGGTTCATGTACCCTATGTCTGGTATCGGAGGGCCATAAGCTTCCCCATATTCGGCGGCATAGCCATCTTGCGTGGTTGCCATACAGACAACCCTGCCCTTATTTTTGAGGTCAGTCATCCCACCGGCCAGGCAACAATCGAAGATGCATATAATCCGGCTGGTATCAAAACTTTTGAATGCTCCCTTTAGCTCCTTATCCCAGATAAATTCGGGGTAAGGAGAAGGCTCCTCTACACCCCAGGTAACTATCCCTACCTGGGACTTACGGCTGGCTGGTTTCAGCCTGGCACCATGCCCGCTAAAGAAGAAGACTACCTCGTCATCCTCGGACTCCAATTGCCTTATTTCCTGGATAGCGCCCAGGATGGCGTTGCGGGTAGCTTCACCATCTACCAGCAGCCGGACTTCATCGAAACCATAGTTGTTGCTGAGAAGAGAATCCATAAATATGGCGTCATCATCGGCGTAGTGGATGTCATATTCGGTGCCGGGATAGTCAGAAATGCCGACAATAACGGCGTAGCGTTTACCACCTTCGGGGAGGGGTTTTCCGAGTACCCCCGTGGCGGCATAGGGTTTACCACGCCGGGATGGCGTAGATTTGGGCGGGACTTTAAGAACCGTCTTCTTAACTATCTCAATCTCTCCTTCTTCGGTATTACTACCTTCAAGCGAAATTGTTGCGGAATCTGGCCCGCCCTTCTGTCTGGACTCAGCCAGAAGGGGCTGGGGAAAAGCCAAAAGCAGCGCTAGTAGCAATACGACTGGTACAACGAAAAGCCTCTTCATTTTCTGACCTCCTTTTTTCCCGGGAGTTCACCCTGCATCTAGAATGATAAACATGTGATATAAACAAACCGTAAAGATTCAGGTAAAAATAATAACCATTTTATAAACATCTATGGAGTAAGTATAGAATATATATTTTATTTTCTGGTTTTTCGTTAGCTTTATAATCGGGCATACCTCAGACCTGATAGTCCCTTGCGGAGATATCTGAAAGGTTCCTGAGTATCCTGGAGAGCCGGTGGTTCTCCTTTTCGCCGGCGGGCTGGTCCAGTACGAACCTGTCTGACAGGTCAACTTCGTAGCCGCACTGGAGGCACCACTCGTACCAACCGTTATCATCTATGCTGATACAGATATCACCACTGCAACGGGGACAGCCTTTCAACTTCCAATTTACCATGACACTCACCAAAGAATGATTGTGTAATTTGTAGTCTGGCAGACTCACATCAAAAATACATCACATAGCCGCAGTAAAAAACCACAAAAATATCACAAAAATGAGGTATAAACCCTGATTGGGATTGACAACCGGATGAGTATGTTAATATAATATCATATTTCAATATCGGGAACCGTTATCATGGTAGACAGGGAGTTTTTCCTGGGGTTCATCAAGATTCACATTCTCTACCATGCCTCAAAGGAGCCAATCTTCGGCGTGGGGATATCCGAGGAGCTGGCGAGGCACGGGTACGGCATCAGCCCGGGCACATTGTACCCGACACTGCACCGCCTGGAAAAAGAGGGCTATCTGGAAAGCAGCCAGAGAGTGGTAGACGGCAGGGTGAGGAGATACTATCAGGCTACTGACCAAGGGAAGATGGTGCTGGAAGAGTCCAGGAAGAAAATCCGCGAGCTGGTGCATGAGGTAATAGAGGAGAAGTAATTGACCGAACTGCAAATTGCCAATAGCCGCCGGAGAATATGGGGGCTTAACCAGAACGTGTTTTTCCTGGGTGTGGTCAGCCTGCTGACCGATATCAGCAGTGAGATGATTTTTACGCTTGTCCCCCTCTTTCTGCGCAATGTGCTGGGAGCCGCTACTACCGTGGTTGGTCTGGTAGGGGGCATATCGGAGAGTGCCGATGCCATGTTCAGGATATTAAGCGGCTGGGTCAGCGACAAGATAGGCAAGCGCAAGCTGCTGGCGGTGCTGGGCTACGGTATTTCCACCGTATCCAAGCCATTTATGCTCCTGGCGGCAAACTGGGGTATTGTGCTATCGGTGAGGTTCGGCGACCGGGTTGGCAAGGGGGTACGCAGTTCTTCACGCGATGCCCTGATTGCCGATTCGGTAACGTTCAAGGAGAGGGGGAGGGGGTTCGGCCTGCACCGGGCGATGGATACCGCTGGGGCGGTAATCGGCCTGGCAGTAGCGGCTGTCATTATATATGTGGTCCAGGGCGGGGGGTGGCAACTGGAGCTGGAGACCTACCAGTGGATGGTAATCATTGGTATCATTCCAGCGGTGCTGGCGGTGCTGGTGCTGCAAATCTCTGTCCGCGAGATGAAAAGGAAAGAATCGCCGTCCGGTACCTCTCAAGGTGGGTTACGCCCGGGGGGACTATGGGCGGGGTTTGATGCCCGCTTCAAGATGTTCCTGGCGATTATGGTGGTGTTTACGCTGGGAAACTCCAGCGATTTCTTCGTGATACTGCGGGCACAGGACATACAGGCACCGCTCATACAGGTGGTATTAATGCTTGTTCTGTTTAACGCCACGCACGCACTAACGGCTCTGCCGATGGGAATGCTTTCGGATAAGCTGGGTAGAAGGCGGGTTATCAGCCTGGGGTGGTTTATCTACGCCCTGGTCTACCTGGGGTTTGCGCTGGCATCAAGTTTGTGGCAGGTGTGGCTGCTTTTTGCCTGCTACGGGATTTACTACGGTATCGTAGAGGGAGTGGCCCGTGCCTTTGTGGCTGACCTGGTGCCTGAAGAGACAAGGGGCACGGCATACGGGCTGTACCACGGTGTGGTGGGTCTAACTCTTCTGCCGGCGAGCCTGATTGC
>CAZXWQ010000114.1:0-3921 GCA_964644545.1 uncultured Dehalococcoidales bacterium
TACCCGGCACCTCACTGTGGTTAGAGAAGAACCCTACCTACTGGGGTATGGACCCTAGATATCCCGGAAATCGGCTCCCCTACATTGAGGAGGTCAACTACTCGGTAATCGCCGATGAATCTACCCGCCTGGCCGCTTTGCGTACTGGCAAGATCGATAAACTCATCGCCGTCGCCTGGGACCAGGCGGAAAGTCTAACCAAGTCAAACCCTGAATTAAAATACCGGGAGATACTGGGAGAGACCTACGCCGGCATTACAGTCAGGAATGATTTGGAGCCTTTCAGTGACATCAGGGTGCGTAAAGCGCTGTCGATGGGGGTGAACCGCGAGGCAATTCTTAAGCAGTACTATAAGGGTCACGCTAACGATAACTTTCCGATACCTGTCTGCTGGAAGAATCTGTATATTCCGCCGGAGCAGCTACCCGACGACATTCGGGAATTAAATGAGTACAACCCCGATAAAGCCCGTGAGCTACTGGCTGAAGCCGGCTACCCGAACGGTTTCAAGATGGAAGTCCAAGTATCAAGCGTCTATCGACAAATGATAGATGTATTGCAGCTGGTCAAAGAGTGGTACAAGGACATCGGCGTTGATATGGAAATTAACGTTATGGAGCACGCTTCCTATATATCCGTTCGTTACCGGCATACCTATCCGCAGGCTACCGCCGGTATTGGAGGGGTAAGCAATCCGACCTTTGCTTTTTCATGGGCGTGGCAGCCGGAGGGAGTATTCAGGGTATACAATGTAGGTTGTGTCAACGACCCGGTATACAATGAGAAGTATGAAACATTGCTGGATATCTGGACCAGAGACCCGGTCGAGCGAGAAAAGGCATTCAAGGACATGTACCTCTATACACTGGGAGAGTCCATATCGGTAACGTTACCATACCCTAATAGCTACACTTTCTGGCAGCCCTGGATTAAGGGTGGCTACTGGGGCCAGACCGGATTGTCGTATACCAGCTCCGGGGACATGTACAAGTACATTTGGCTGGACATGGACTTGAAGAAAACCATCGCGGGAGGAGAATAGGTACCAGCACTCGGTAGAGATATATTAGGCAGGGAGGTTGTTTTATCAACCTCCCTGCTTTTCTTCGATATAAGGCTTTTACTGGTTTTGAGTCTTCCGCTGTCCCCGCTCCTTTTTCCTTCTTTCGATGGCTCGGTACCGCTCTCACCAGGGTTACCGTATGCCGGTTACCTATTCTGGGAAATCGTGGCCCTGCAACCTGGGTTGGCGGCTAAGGAGACGCGGCAATTGTAGACAGTGGGTCGTCAGAGTGATATTATTGGTGTCAACTCAATCAGGCATATAATCGCTATGGAAAAGTCTCCATAGGGACTCAGAGACAGGGAACAAGTTTGGAGGTACAACTGTGACCCAACAGAGAACTAAAGGTATGCTCAGCCCGTACCGAGTTTTAGACCTGACCGATGAAAAAGGGCTTATGTGTGGAAAGCTATTGGGAGACCTTGGAGCCGATGTGATAAAGATTGAGAGACCGGGCGGTGACTCTGCCCGGAGCCTGGGACCCTTCTATCACGACGAAGTCGACCCGGAGAAAAGCCTCTTCTGGTTTGCTTTGAATACCAGCAAGAGAGGAATAACCCTGGACATTGAGACAGCCGATGGACAGGAGATATTCAAAAGGCTGGTAAGGGGTGCTGATTTCGTCATAGAGTCTTTCCCACCGGGATACATGGACAAGCTTGGTCTGGGATATGCAGCACTGGAGAAGCTCAATCCTGGTGTAATTATGGTTTCCATTACCCCTTTCGGGCAGACGGGCCCGTACCGGGACTATAAGACTCCTGATATCGTAGCCTGGGCAATGGGTGGCAAGATGTATCCCCATGGTGACCCTGGCCGTCCTCCCATCCGGATAGGCCACCACTCTCAGGCATATCTTCACGCTGGTGCTGAGGCTGCGGTAGGTGCCATGATGGCTCTCAACTACCGCGAGATGACAGGGGAGGGACAGCAGGTTGATGTCTCAATCCAGGAGTTTGTTGCGCGGACTGCAGACCAGCAGACTAGCATCCCGTGGGATACGATGATGGTTAACATGGACCGCGCAGGGCAATACACGCCCGGCGTTCGTATAACACGGATGTGGCCCTGTAAGGATGGGTATATCGTCTTCAACTACTGGGGCGGCGCAATGGGGACACTGTCCAACCCGCCATTCGTTGGATTCATGGATAGCGAAGGGATGGCTCCAGATTTCCTGAAGGATTATGATTGGGAGTCACTTGAATTTGCGACAGCAACCCAAGAGGAGATAGACCGCATAGAGAAGCCGGCCGCCGAGTTCTTCAAGGCGCATACCAGAGCGGAATTGTTTGAGGGAAGTCTGACGCACCACTTTCCGCTCTACCCTGTCAATGATATTTCTGATGTGATAAAGGATGTTCAGCTTGCTTCCCGGGGGTACTGGGTGGACATAGAGCATCCTGAACTGGGCACTACTATTGCCTACCCCGGTGGTCTTGCCCATATATCTGAGGCGCCTGGCAGAATATCGTGCCGGGCACCGCTGATAGGTGAGCATAATCAGGAGGTCTATGAGAAGGAGTTGGGTCTGTCCAGGGAGGAAATCCTGCTATTGAAGCAAGCCAGGGTCATATAGCCGCGCTTAGTAGAAGAAAAAGGGGGGAGAAACATGCCCAAGAAGTTGCTTGAAGGAGTGAAGGTTGCTGATTTCGGCTGGGTTGCCGAAGGTCCTATGACGGCCAAATACCTTGCCGATTACGGTGCCGACGTGATTAGACTGGAGGGAAGGAGCCGACCTGAGATAATGAGGTCATTAGGCCCGTTCAAAGATGGCGTTGTCGGCTATAACCGTAGTGGCAGTTTCAACCAGTGGAACACCAGCAAGCGTAGCCTGGCTGCTAATCTTACCAAACCCGGGGGCGTTGAGGTGGCCAGGAAACTGATTACCTGGTCTGACGTGGTAGTGGAGAACTTCTCCGGAGGGGCAATGGAACGAATGGGTCTGGGCTATGCGGAAATGAAGAAGTTGAAACCTGACATCATTATGCTGAGCACCTGTATGCAAGGGCAAACAGGACCACACGCGTCAAGTCCAGGCAGTGGCGTTACTTTACCTGCCTTGTCAGGCTTTCATCATATTACTGGCTGGCCTGATGGGCTGCCAGCATCAGCCGGAGCCTACACCGATTGGATTGCCGTACACTACAATGTCCTTGTTATCCTCGCTGCCCTTGACTATCGGCGTCGGACGGGTCAAGGGCAATACTTAGACATGTCACAGTACGAAGACGGCGTGCAGTTTCTCGGGCCTCTTCTTCTGGACTATGCCGTTAACCAGCGGGTTGCTGGCAGGATAGGGAATCGCTGTGACTACGCTGCCCCTCACGGCGCCTACCGCTGCCGGGGTCAAGATAGGTGGTGCGCTATCGCCGTATTCACCGACGAAGAGTGGGAGAGCTTCCGCAGGGTTATCGGAGACCCATCATGGACAAATGACGCCAGGTTTGCCACTCTCCTGGCAAGGAAGCAAAATGAAGACGAATTAGAAAGGTTAGTGGAAGAGTGGACAATCAATCACTCAGCAGAAGAGGTGATGACCTTGATGCAGGCAGCCGGAGTGGGGGCAGGCGTACTACAGAATGGGGAGGACCTGATGGAGCATGACCCCCAGCTGAAATACCGCCACTTTTTCTGGGAGCTGGACCATCCAGAGGTAGGCAAATATAGAGCCCCAAGGGCTGGTTTCCTGCTCTCCAAAGTGCCTTGCGAGCTGCGGTATGCTCCCTTGCTGGGGGAACACAACGAGTATGTATTAAAGGAAATACTCGGTATGTCGGATGACGAGATAGCTGAACTGGTAGTGGCGGGGGTGCTTGAATAGCTGATGTATGCGATAAGGTTCGACCATAATATT
>CAZXWQ010000115.1:0-3865 GCA_964644545.1 uncultured Dehalococcoidales bacterium
ACCAGCGGCTGGGTGACCAGCCGGCTGGGCAAACCCCATCCGGAGCAAGACCAAATAGAGGGACGAAGAGGACGCCCGGCCCAGTCCCCGGGTTGGTTGCTTGACCCTGGTGGTAACATCAGGGCTAGATAGATGGTCACCATCCTTCTTTGGAAGGATACAGAACTCGGCTTACAGGTCTACTTGACCCATTTCTTTGTGTAACGGTACTGCGTTACTCCTTGAGGTCGAGTTAGAGACCTCTTTCTAATCCATTTTAGGAGAGTTGGAGTAATCCCAGGAATTAGTATCTCAGTCTGCTATAGACTACCTTATTAATATATATAGTGCTTTAAACGGGGAGTAAGTGTGATGTCAAAGAAGATAAAGATTGGAGTGATGGGGCTGGCAATGCTGGTAAGTCTTGCCCTATCTTTTGGGGTTGGATGTGCTCTACAAAGCAAAACCACCACAGACTCAGTGCAGGGCATGGATGTTGTGCAGGAGGCGTGGGATATCATCTTTAAGAATTACGTGGAGCGGGATGAGCTTGATGCCGGCGCTCTGACTGCCGGAGCTATCAAGGGTATGGTAGAGGTACTGGATGACCCCCATAGTGCTTACCTGGAAGCTGAGACCTATGAGCTTAGCCAGAGCCACTGGAAGGGTAAATTTGAGGGTATTGGTGCCTATGTAGGAAAGGAAGAGGGTAATCTGACCATTATCGCTCCTATTGAGGGCTCTCCGGCGGACGAGGCAGGTATCAGGGCTGGGGACATTATCATGGAGATTGACGGGGAATCTGTCTCAGAGATGAGCTTGATGGAGGCCGTGCTTAACATTCGTGGTCCGCAGGGAACAAGGGTCAGGCTACTTGTTCTACACCTTGATGAGACTGAGCCTGAGGAGATTGAAATAGTCAGGGCTGAGATAGAGATACCTTCGGTAATACTTGAGATGAGAGAAGAAATCGCTTGCATCAGAATCACCAACTTCAGCGAGCGAACCGATAGTGAGCTGTCCCGAGTAATACAGGAGATAGGTCAGGAAGGAGCCAGCGGTATCGTTCTCGATTTGCGTAGCAATCCAGGTGGAGTGCTATCAACGGTGGTTGATGTAGCTAGCCGCTTGCTGGAGGGTGGCACAATTTTCTATATGGTGGATAATGAGGGGGAAAAGACGTCTACATCAGTGAAGAGAAAGAGTGTACGTACTGACCTGCCTCTGATTGTTCTGGTGGATAATTATAGTGCCAGCGGCAGCGAGCTTTTGGCTGGTGCCCTGCAGGACAATGGCCGTTCTGAGGTTGCTGGCACCAGGACATACGGCAAGGGGAGTGTTAATATCCCGTTCCGTCTCAGTGACGGTTCGGGGCTGTATCTCACTACTGCTCGCTGGTATACCCCAAGCGGCAATATTATAGAGGGGGAAGGCATAGAGCCGGACTACCCGCTCGAGCTTGAGGGGGAGGATGCCATCCAGTGGGCTATTGAGTACCTGAGAAGTAATAAGTGATTGGATGATAGCCTGAGCAAAACAGTCTTCTTGCCCAATGCGGCGTTTTAATATATCATTAGGCAAAAACCGACAGCGGTTACTATAGAGGATTAATTTTACATAAAAAATTTTATCTGGATAGTAAGGAGACATTAGCATGGGACTGGAGATAAGGCCGGCCAGAGAAGAGGAGATAGAACAATTCACGCATGTTGCCAGCACTGCGCTGGTAATGAAGCCAACTTCTTTCGTGGGAATGCGCCCCGAATTTACACTCTGTGCTTTTGAGGATGGAAAACTGGCTACTTCCTATGCGGCGTGGCCGCTGACCATGCGATTCAACGGTGAGAGCGTCCCGGTTGCTGCCGTTACCAGTGTAGGTACCCTGCCTATCTATCGGCGCCGCGGGTACCTGCGTAAGATAACTGCTGCTCACTTCAAACTTCTTCACGAGCAGGGTGAGCGAGCCATTGCTATACTATTAGCCTCCCAGGCGGCTATCTACCAGCGCTACAGTTACGCTATAGTGTCCACGGTAAACCACTATAATGTTGAACCCAGGTACCTGGATTTCTCATTACCACATCCGGTCAAAGGAACCTTTCGCGAAATGAGTGATGCTGAATTTCCATTGCTGGTAGACCTCTACCGTCATTTCCGCACTGACAGGACCGGGTACCTTCATCGTGGAAAAGTTATGTGGGAGGCCGGTGTCCTCTCTCCTCCTCCTACCGGAGAACAGTTAAATAAGGTTATCTACGAAGAGTCCGGTGAACCGCTCGGTTATGTGATATATGCCGTGCAGCAGCAACAGGGGCCTGGGCCAGGACCAGGGCAACAACTCACTATTCGTGACCTTGTCTGGCTCACGACCTCAGCTTACCGGGCTATATGGGAATACTTTGCTAAAATGGACCTTGTTAGCAATATCGTTTGGGGGCGAGTTCCCGGCGACGACCCATTGCCACACCTGTTGCTTGAACCGCGGATGCTGCGCCTTACCTCGTCCGATGGTTTACTGGGTCGCATTGTTGATGTGGAGCAGGCTCTTCCTCAACGTCACTATGATGAAGAAGGGGCTCTTACCTTCGAAATCGTGGATGATGATTTGTGCCCCTGGAATTGTGGTCGTTGGAAATTCGAGGCTTCTACTGATACGAGCTCCATCAGTCGCACTGATGAGGAGCCACAACTGGTGATGCCAATCAGCACCCTGGCTATGCTTTTATTCGGGCAAATCAGTGCCAGTGAGGCGGCGCGAATGGCACGTCTCGACGTTTGCGATAAAAATGCCCTTTCTTCGTGGGACAGAGTAATGCACACCAAATACCGCCCGGCATGTGCCGATATGTTCTAAGCCTGCCCCCTTGAGCTGAGATGAGGAGGTAATGGAAATGACTATTGACATGCATTCTCACCTGTTTGTGAAAGATTTTTATCCCGGGTCTCTCTGGGATGGGTATGTGCGACTAAATGCTTCCTGGAGACCGGCAACAACAACGCAGGAGGAGGCAGAGGCGGAGGTGAGGAGAACCGTTTTGCCTACCTGGAATGACCTGGACGGCACGGGTCATATCAGGCGAATGGATGAGGCTGGTATTGAAAAATCTGTCCTTCTGTATATAGATTTCGGTTTGCTATTTGGTGAGACGGGCATGACTACGGAACAACAGAACAAGCAGGTGAGTGAAGCCGCCAGGAAGCATCCGGACCGCCTTATATATTTCTGCGGAGTAGACCCCAGGAGAGAGGGTGCTGTGGAATTACTTGAGAAGTGCG
Source organism: uncultured Dehalococcoidales bacterium (assembly GCA_964644545.1). Lineage (GTDB taxonomy): Bacteria > Chloroflexota > Dehalococcoidia > Dehalococcoidales > Fen-1064 > CAZEBT01. Next base: position 3,256 of record CAZXWQ010000115.1, read on the forward strand.
TGACTGAGTGGGGTGCCCGGGGAATAAAGATGTACCCGAGCACCGGATTCCTTCCCGCCGATAAAGAGGCCTATCCTTACTACGAGAGGGCATCTGCCTGGAAAATCCCGGTATACTTTCACATGGGACCTCAGGGTTCGCCTTATATAAATGAAGGGAACACCCATCCTTCCACATTGCTGCGGGTTCTGCTGGATTTCCCCGACCTTACGGTGATAGTGGCCCACCTGGCAAACGAGTACTGGCGGGACCTGATAGCTTTAGGGAAGGTCTGTGAAAACGTAATGTGTGATATCTGTGCCAAGCAGATTGTTGCCAGGCAGAACTACGGCCAGTTCTGCCATATCCTGAGAAGGTACCTGGACGAATTTGGTAAAGAGCGGGTGATGTTCGGGACGGACGCTCCTCTACTGGAGAGGGCTGCTTCCAGCAAGGACTGGGTGGACATTGTAAAGAGCCTGCCTGATAAATCACCAGCACCCTATCGTTTTACCGAAGAGGAAGTGTCAGCTATCCTTGAAGGTAATGCTCGCCGGGTGCTGGCTTCCATACCTGAGAGTATTAGCTAGAGTCGGGCTTCCTCCAGCTCAATCTTCTGTAGACTGTCCAG
>CAZXWQ010000116.1:0-3738 GCA_964644545.1 uncultured Dehalococcoidales bacterium
CGGGTTGAAAGGAGGTGAGGTAGTTGCTATAATCTGACAGTGATTATCGACTTTCATACTCACGTGTTCTCGCCCCGCATAAAGGAAGACCGCAGCCGGTATATTAACAGTGACCCCCTTTTTGCCGGCCTGTACTCTTCTCCCAAAGCTAAAGTAGCCACGGCTGATGAGCTGATTGATAGCATGGATAAAGACGGGGTTGATGTTTCGGTCATTCTTAATGCCGGCTGGATGAGTCACGACCTGTGCGTGGAAACTAACGACTACATTCTGGAGTCAGTGGCACGCTATCCAAAACGACTGGTAGGTTTTTGTAGTGTTTATCCTAAGTCGCTTGAATTAGCCATTACAGAAATTGAGCGCTGTGCCAGGGGGGGGATTAGGGGTGTTGGCGAAATACGACCGGATAAGCAATTATTCAACCTTGCGGAGCGAGAGATGATGGCGCCGTTAGTCGAGGTAATGATGAGGCACAAACTAATGCTACTCACTCATGCCTCTGAGCCAGTAGGTCACCAGTATCCCGGCAAAGGGAATGTTACTCCAGGTACACTCTATCCCTTCATTACTAGCTTCCCTGATTTAACGGTGGTCTGTGCCCACTGGGGGGGTGGTTTACCATTTTATGCCTTAATGCCAGAGGTCAAAGAGGCGATGCAGAATGTTTATTTTGATACTGCGGCTTCTCCCTTTCTGTATACCCCCCGGATATATGGTCAGGTTGTCGACTTAGTTGGTGCTGATAAGATTCTTTTTGGCAGCGACTATCCACTGCTTGCTCAGAGTCGGTTTCTCAAGGAGATAGGCTCTCTGGACCTGTCCGAGGAATCAAAGAATCTGATTCTATCGGGTAACGCCCGGAGACTACTTGGTATCGCTGATGGCTGAAGAATAGTATTAGGGATAAGATTAGGCGAGGCTTGAGCTATGGAACAGGTCCGTTCTTTTATTGCAATTAAGCTGCCCGATGAACTGAAAATAGAGCTTAGTGAGCTAGAGGCCGGTTTGAAATTAAACTACCTGTCTTCAGTGAAGTGGGTTGACCCATATAGTATCCACCTGACATTAAAGTTTCTGGGCAATATTGCCGTAGATAAGATAGGTGCGATAGTCGGAGTAATGCAGGAGGCAACCGAGAACATTACAAGCTTTCGCCTGGAGGTGGGGGAGCTTGGCGTTTTTCCCAGTTTAAAGCGTGCCCAGGTAGCCTGGGTAGGGTTGAAGGGTGATGTGGACAGGCTCGGGTATCTTCAGCAGCGTATTGAATCTGGTCTGATACCTCTCGGCTTTGCTCCCGAATCACGAAAGTTTACACCTCACCTGACGCTGGCTCGACTTCGCAACCAGGCATCATCGAGTGAGCGGCAGAGATTCGGCGAGCTGATAGCTAACACCGGTTTTAAGGCAATCCATAGCATTGAGGTAGATGTTATCAGTTTGATGAAGAGCCAGTTAACCAGGGATGGTGCTATCTACAGTCGAATTAGTTCAGTAGCACTCAAATAAAATATATGGAGGAAGCAATGAATGTGGTAAGGATTGGCGATATCGAAGCCCGGGACGGAAGTACAAACAAAATCTTTAATGGTAAGGTGAGTGTACAAAATATTATCGGTGAGAGTACCGATGAGTTCCGGGTTATCGTGGTGCATTTCAGTGCCGGCGCTGTGAACGTATTCCATACCCACACTTTTGACCAGGTCTTATACGTTACCGAGGGGAAGGGAATAGTGGCAACAGAGGACAAGGAAGTAACAGTGACACCGGGGGCTGTTATCTTTATACCAGCCGGCGAGAAGCACTGGCACGGTGCTACCAGAGATTCGGGGTTTTCACATATTGCGATTATGCCACCGGGAGAGACCAGTTTTTAAATAAGGTTGCGAGCTATTTATAGCCGCGACAGTTCAGTCAGGCTGAACAGGTTCTTGTCATCGTCTGGTATTTAGTGTATACTGTAGAAAATTTAATTCCGGTTGGGAGGTGGACCCGTGGAACAAAATAGTTTCCCTAAATGTCAGAAGTGTAAGACTGGCGACCTGGTGCCCCTATCCGATTTTGGCAGTCAGGGGGCGGCAATTCAATACAAAGCCTGGGTTTGCACTAATCCTCAGTGTGGTTTTAACCTGAAGATCAGAAATGGCGATGTCTATTTAGATGAACCCATAATGAGCGGAGCACTCCATAGTAGTCGCTCCCGCTAGGATACCGGGGTTCATCTGGAACCTCTAAATTATGGATGGTAAGGGTGCTTCCTCGGGTAGCTAAACTCAAGGGGGTGGCACTGGATTTTCTATTTCCGCAGTGGTGTGTCGGCTGCGGCGCTGAGGGAAGCTTTATCTGTCGTTCGTGTCGTAGTTCGATACAGCGGATAGTGCCCCCACTTTGCCCCAGATGTGGTAAGCCTCAGCCCAGCGGTGTGCTCTGTCCCGGCTGTGTTAGCTGGCGGGCGGAGATAGATGGTATTCGCTCTCCTTTCCAGTTTGATGGGGTAATGCGTCAGGCTGTCTATCAGCTAAAGTATAGAAATCTTAGAGCTCTGGCCGGGTCTCTGGCTGAGTTGCTATGTGATTATCTGGTTACCAGTCCTGTGCCGGGAGAGGTGCTGGTACCGGTACCGTTGCACAGGAAACGGTTGAGGGAGCGTGGCTATAATCAATCCAGCCTGCTGGCCAAGGAACTGGGCAGGCTAACTCGCTTACCGGTGGTAGACGGTTGTCTCACCAGAGAGCGGCATGCTCCTCCTCAGGCCAGGACATCGAACGTGGAGGAGAGACGGAGCAATGTGGCCGGTGTGTTTGCTTGTCGTGATGACAGGCTGCGGGATAAGCAGGTGCTGCTTATTGACGATGTCTCCACTTCAGGAGCTACCCTGGATGCCTGTGCGGCGGCTCTGAAGGCAGCCGGAGCCACATCGGTGTGGGGGCTGGTGCTGGCCAGGGAGATTTGAACCAGCCAAGGAATAATGGTTATGTGCCCAAAGGATTGATTAAATTCCTTTGGAGGTAGCAATGGAGTGGCAACAACTAATCATGGATATCTTTGTGCGTATATCACAAGACCTTGAACGAATACTTGATGGACTTACCGTGGATGATTTAAATCAACGGCCTCGTCCTGACTGCAACAGCATAGGTTGGCTTGCCTGGCATCTGACACGTAGCCACGATAGAAATATCTCAGAGCTGGCAGCAGAGGAGCAACTCTGGATTAAAGACAAGTGGTATGCTAAATTTGACCGTGCCCCCGACCCATCAGATACAGGGTTTGGGCATAGTTCGGACGATATTGCAGCATTCAGGTCACCTGACAGCAAGACTCTGTTGGAATACCACCATGATGTCCTTGAGCTAGCCAAACGCTACATAAGTGGTACGCTGTCAGAAACTGACCTCAAGAGAGAGGTTGAGAGTCCGACGTTAGGGAATGTTGCCACGGTTCGAGCACGTTTGGTCGGTATCATTAGCGAGGGCTTACAGCATGTTGGCCAGGAGGCCTACGTGCGCGGTCTGCTGAAAGGTAAAGGCTGGTTAGGTAGATAGTCCGACAAGGAAAATAAAAATGAAGGTAATAGGCCTTACCGGTGGTATTGGTAGCGGTAAAAGCATGGTGTCGCAGTTCATGCAAGAACTGGGTGCTGTGCTCATAGATGCCGATACAGTAGGGCATGAAGCATATCAACCCGGTACCGATACCTGGCGGGAGTTGATAGCTGCTTTCGGGGAGCAGATTCTTGCT
>CAZXWQ010000117.1:0-3629 GCA_964644545.1 uncultured Dehalococcoidales bacterium
GCCTATCACTCACACGGTATATATGCCTACTCTGCATCCAAGGCAGGGGTTATCGCACTGACCCGGTGTCTCGCTGCTGCGCTGGCAAAGGAAAACATCAGGGTGAACTGCGTAGCCCCGGGACTTATGGACACGCCGCTGGTTGCGCCGATAATGACGGAAAAACGCATTCGCCGCGTTGAGGAGAGAGTACCGCTCAAGAGACACGGTAAAGCAGAAGAAACCGCTTACACCGTATTGTTCCTGGCATCGCCTGAAGCGTCATATATAACCGGGCAGACCATTCCGGTCGACGGCGGGCTCTCAGTACAGTAGGACACTGATAACGTTTCTACGCGGAGAATCGAGAACTGGCACCAGTTCCATATCGGTCCCTATTCATATCTTGAGTGGTATCAACAACAACCACCGCTCTCATTCCAGCAGTAGTATCATCAAGCTGTAAAACTCTCTCAGTACCGATTTCACCAGTCATGTCCAAATAAAACCGTTTGTGGATACCACTTGACAGATAACAAAAGGGGAACTATAATGAACCCTTAAGAACGAGAATTTAACATCCAGGCTGTGCCGCGAGATATTTTTTAACTACCAGGGGATATTACGTGCAGGCTTATACAATTAGAAGATTATTCCTAATCATACCCACCCTGTTCATAGCCAGTCTTATAATATTCTTCATGTTACGCCTTATTCCGGGGGACATAATAGACCAGATGGTGGGTGAGCATGGGGCTGTAACGGGACTGGACAGGGTGGCCGTTGAGAAGGCAATGGGGCTGGATGTGCCGGTCCACATTCAGTATTTGCGCTGGCTGGGAGTGTGGCCAACCATCGACGAGGAGGGTGTTCGTTCGTTCGAGGGTCTTCTTCAGGGTAACATGGGAACTACCCTGTGGAAACGGATACCGGTAACGAGGGAGTTATTTGCCAGATGGCCGGTGACCCTTGAGCTTGGCATCCTGGCGATAATAATAGCGCTGATAATAGCGATACCGATAGGTGTGTTTTCTGCAGTACGGCAGGACACAGCCGGCGACTATATAGGGCGTAGCTTTTCCATATTGTGCCTTGCTGTGCCCGGCTTCTGGCTGGGGACGATGGTGATGATATTCCCGGCAAAATGGTGGGGCTGGTCCCCACCGATAATACTCATCCCTTTTACTGAGGACCCGCTGGGAAACCTGGGGATGTTCATAATCCCGGCTCTCCTTATGGGCCTGGCTATGTCAGGAACAACGATGAGGATGACACGCTCGATGATGCTGGAGGTGCTGAGGCAGGACTACATCAGGACTGCCTGGTCAAAGGGGCTCAAGGAGAGGCTGGTTGTAACCAGACACGCCCTGAAGAATGCGTTAATTCCGGTGATTACAATAATAGGGTTTATGATGCCGGTCTTAATCGGCGGTGCGGTTATCATGGAGCAGATATTTGCCCTGCCCGGGGTAGGTCGTCTTATGATAGACGCTATCAATCAGCGGGACTATCCAATAGTTTCCGGCGTAATGCTGTTTACCGCCTCCTGGGTGCTAATAATCAACCTGGTTGTTGACCTCGCCTACTCCTTTCTTGACCCCAGGGTTCAATATAGATAGGGGAAAACTCGGAAATGGATGATACTGGAAGAATAATATCCACACAGCTAACCGAAGAGCGGAAGAGGCGCTCCATGTTGGCTGACATATTCACCAGACTGGTCAAGGAGAAGCCGCTGGGTACTTTCGGCCTGGTTATCGTGGTACTCCTGCTTCTCACCGGCATTTTCGCCGACTTCATAGCCCCTTACGGATATAACAAGACTAACCCGGCACACTACCTGAACCCGCCATCGGGCGAGCACATCCTGGGAGCGGATAACCTGGGACGAGACGTGTTCAGTCGTGTTATCTACGGGGCTCGTATATCGGTAATTGTAGGCCTGGGTGCCACGGCCATTTCGGCGGTTATCGCGGGAATCATAGGGACACTTTCCGGGTACATCGGCGGCAAGACCGACATCATAATGCAGCGGTTCGTTGATGGCTGGATGTGTTTTCCCGGGCTGGTCATTCTCATAGCGGCAATCTCTCTCGTGGGACCCGGTATCTGGCAGGTAATTGTTGTCCTGGGAATACTCTTCGGCATCGGTGGTTCCCGGATAGTGAGAGGCGCTGTTATCGGCATCAAGCAGAATGTGTACGTGGAGGCGGCGGTGGCTGCCGGCGGTTCTACCGGTAACATAATTTTTCGACATATCCTGCCTAATATCATGGCTCCCATGATTATCCTCTTCTCAACCCAGGTACCGGGCATAATTATGATTGAGGCCAGCCTGAGCTTCCTCGGGTTCGGTATTCCTCCCCCGTTTCCCAGCTGGGGGGGCATGCTCAGTCGGTCCGGGCGCACCTTTATGGAACGAGCTCCCTGGATGGCGATATGGCCTGGCGCTGCCCTGGCTATCGTGGTCTACGGGATAAACATGTTTGGCGACGCACTGAGAGACCTGCTCGACCCGAGACTCAGGGGTGGCCTGGGACGCTATTCGGGAGCCAGAGCAAAAATGAAAAAGAGGCAGGCAAAAAAGCAGGAGGAAATTGCTGAAACCCAACAATAGCGATTGAGTTGATATACAGTATCTACGTACCACTACTGATAAGGGCAAGGGGGTGCCGAATGTGAGATTAAACAAAACTGGTGAGGAGCACGGCTGATTAAAAAGAAAGGAGGCAACGAATGACCAAGAGAATTGTGTGGCTGATACTGAGTTGTCTGATAGTGTCAGCACTGGTGCTGGTATCCTGCGGGCCGGCTGAGGTAGAAGAGGAAGAGGAGGTAGTACCGGTAGAGGAAGAGGAAGAAGAGGTAGTACCAGAAGAGGAGGAGGAAGAAGAAGAGGTGGTAGTGCCGGGCAAGGAAGAGCCGATATATGGCGGGACGATGACGGTTCTCCATGTACATTGCGGCCTGGAGCCCGGAACGTGGGACCCGGCTGACTGTAACTGGATTGTAGAGCCCTTCACCTGCCCTTATATGGAAAAGCTGGCAGAGGGAGACTTCGAGAAGTACGGACCCAGAGGTACCAACGCATTCCCCTTTACTGACATGGAGTTTATTCCTGATACATACCTGAAGGGCTATCTGGCGGAGAGCTGGGAGTTCCCTGATGATACGACCTTTATCTTCCATCTACGCAAAGGGGTCTACTGGCAGGACAGGCCGGGCGTAATGAGCGCCAGGGAGGTGACTGCCGAGGACATCGCCTTCGCCAAGAACCGTTTGTACCAGAGCCCCAAGTGTCCCGGGTATTATGACAACGTGGAGGGCGCAACTGCCCTGGACAAATACACGCTTGAAATAAAGCTGAAGCAGTACGATGCAAACTGGCTCATGTCAGGCACCTGGGGATACTTCCAGAGACTATATCCCCCGGAAGCGGTGGATGCCGGCATTGCTGATTGGAAGAATGCGGTTGGCACGGGACCGTTTATACTGGCGGACTATGTCTCCGGCGCTTCTATAACCTGGGAAAGGAACCCCAACTACTGGGGCACGACGACCGTTGACGGGAAGGAGTATAAGATACCATTTGTCGACAGGATGGTCTGGCCCATCATAGTGGACACATCCACCCAGCTAGCCGCCCTGCG
>CAZXWQ010000118.1:0-3523 GCA_964644545.1 uncultured Dehalococcoidales bacterium
AGCGGTTAGCTGCCTGCCCATAAAGATAATATCAGCCTTCCCTTCCTGCAGGAACTTCTCTGCCATATCTATTTCAACAATCCTGCCTACGCCGATTACCGGAAGCCTGGTAACCTGCTTCACCGCTTCAGCCACATAGATGTAGCATCCTCGGGGATAATAGAGGGGGATAGAGATACCCTCTACAGAATATATGTTATCGCCCTGGGAAACATCAAAACAATCTACCCCTGCTTTTTCCAGAGCGGGCACAATGTACCTGACAGTGTCTTCCACGGTGATACCCCTTGGTCCCAGGAGCTGGTCGGCACAAATCCGGACCAGTATCGGATAGTCCTTACCCACTGCTTCTCTCATCTTCTTTATCGTCTCCACAGGCATACGCAGCCTTCCCTCCCAGCTTCCTCCATACTCATCGGTCCGCCTGTTTATGAAAGGCGAAATAAAAGAAGAGTAAAGCGAAGCACCGCCATGGGTGCAGTGCAGTTCCACACAATCACATCCAGCTTTTTTAACTCTGGCTGCGCATGCAGCGATAGCATCTTCAAGCTGGACAATTTGCTCAACCGTGAGGTCCTGAATTGGCATTGGTTGCTGACCAAAAGCTTGACCAACGGTCTGCTTGGCATGGGTTTCATCAGGATATGGTGGCGGTGAAGGGCTTTGCCCCATCATCGGACCACCCTGCGCTATCTGAATCCCCAATTTGGCACCATGCGATTGGACTGCTTTTGCCAGTCTGATAAAACCTTCGATGAACCTGTCGTCGTAAAGGGAAAGCCCCAGCGACCGAAACATCGGGATGCCCGGGTCAACAGCCTTTATCGCCCCGGTCATGACGAGCCCCGCTCCACCCTTGGCCCTCTCCTCAAACCACCTTACTGTCAGGTCAGATACCGCACCATCTTCCCCCACCGGGTTGTTTAATAAAGACGGCAAACCCAGCCGGTTCCTTAGTTTCATACCGTTTATCTCAATTGGCTGGAAGACTTTCATATCTTTAATATCCACGTTGCTCCTCCTCATGCTTATTTCTGGTGCTCCGTAACTTCTGGCAGCACTCTGACAACTACATGGTCAAACCTCCTTTCCAAAGACTTCACATCTTATTCTACCCAAAATAAGTTTAGTACACTACTTCAAAGGGACAAATGATATGCTAGCACTCTTATATTTTGGGGTCAATGCCAAACTCAGGCTTACCGATAAAATCTCATGCAATTTTAGCATTGTTCAGGTTTGATAAGACGTTTTGCTGGTGCGCAGACATTCACCCTGGAATAGACATTGGGGTGTCCCCATTTTTAGTATCACCTACAATGAGAGGCTCCCCGCTTGTGGGGGAAAATCCAAACCTCTTTCACAGTATGTTTGATTCCACTTCTTCTCCTACTTCAACTTCCGCTGCTACTGCTCGTCAAACAATCCGGATAAATGTACCATATATGGAGATTATTGACGTGAGTTTACACGCCGGATTATCAATAGCAGTGCCTGCCATCATTTGCGTTATCTTCAGGCCATCTGTAGAATTACCTGGGTTGAGGATTCAAGAATGCTGAGTATCTCGAATTTATCCAAGTCTTATGGAGACCGGGTCGTGTTTGGTGGCGTCAGCTTTACCGTCGGTGTTGGGGACCGCATTGCTATCATAGGGCCGAACGGTTCAGGGAAAACGACGCTTTATGATATCATCGCGGGTAAAGTCACTCCTGATGTGGGCACTGTAACTATGCGGAAGGACACTACCATCGGATATCTACAGCAGGGTATATGGCCTTCTTCCAGAGGGCAATTGCTGGAGGAGGTTGTCAATGCCTCAACAAGAATAGCCTACCTGACCCATCGTATTAAGGCAATTGAAGAAGATTTAAGGGAAGGGCAGGACACGGAGAGTGCGACGAAACTCCTGCGGGAACTGGGAGAGTTACAGCACAGTTTCGAAGCAGCCGGTGGCTATGACACCGAATATATGGCTAAGAGCATTCTCTCCGGGCTTGGATTTGCGGAATCGGACTTCGAGCAGTCTCTGGATAGTTTCAGTGGTGGATGGCTGATGCGTGCTGAGCTGGCCAAGCTGCTGCTTCTGAACCCGGATTTACTCCTTCTTGACGAGCCGACAAACCACCTGGACCTGGACGCATGTATTTGGTTCGAGCGTTACCTTGAGACCTATAAGGGAGCCGTGCTGGTAACATCACATGACCGTGCATTCCTGAATCGAGTAGCGAGCAAAGTGTTTGCTTTCGAGCAAAACGAGGTTATCCTCCATCGCGGCAACTATAATAGCTTTATGATAGCACGAGAAAAAGGACTGGAAACCAGGCGAGCGGCTGCTGAAAGGCAGGAACGCGAGATAAAGAGACAGACGCGTTTCATCGAGCGGTTCCGTGCCAAAAACAGCAAAGCAACCCAGGTTCAGAGCCGAATAAAGCAGCTTGATAAGATGGAAAGGGTAATAGTACCGAGGGCCACCAAGAAGATGCGCTTCTCGTTTCCCGAACCTCCCAGAAGTGGCCGGGACGTCATCACGCTCAGGCGTGTATACAAGGCATATGATTCTAATATCGTTTACCGGGACCTTAATCTGGTTCTCAATCGCGGTGACCGGGTATCTCTGGTAGGGCCAAACGGGGCTGGTAAAACCACCCTGCTCAAGATTCTGGCCGGAGTGCTTCATTTCGAAAAGGGTGAGCGTGAACTCGGATACAACGTCGCCATAGGCTACTATGCCCAGTACCAGCTTGAGTTGCTGAATTTGAGGAACGACATTCTAACCGAACTACGGCAGGTGGCCCCTGGTGAACCGGAAGAGAAACTGAGGCGAATTCTAGGAGCATTCCTCTTCAGTGGTGACGATGTCCGCAAGAAAATATCTGTCCTATCCGGGGGAGAGAAGGCCCGTGTAGCCCTGGCCAAGATACTAACCCAGCCGACGAATCTCCTGCTGATGGACGAGCCGACCAATCACCTTGATATTCCTTCAAGGGAAATACTCACCGATGCCCTGGAGGCCTATCGTGGAACCCTTTGCTTCATAACTCACGACCGTACACTTATTCAACAGGTCGCAAATAAGGTCATTGAAATAAGGGGCGGTCAATTGCAGATATTCTATGGTAACTACGAAAGCTATCTATATCAGAAGGAATCTTCACTGAAGGTTAGGCCGGAATCTCTCCACACATCGAAGCCCGATTCAGTGGACAAGAATCGGCGGCGTCAGCGGAGACTGATTGAGGCAGAACTGAGGAACAAGTATTACCAGGAAAGTGGTCGTGTCAAGCATCGAATCGCTGAAATCGAAGCTGAGCTTTCCCGGCTTGAGACCCGGCTAAAGGAAGTAGAGAGCCTGTTTGCTGACCAGCAGCATTACGAGAATAGCAACCGGGTTATCGAGACCATCGAGGAGCATCGAAAACTAAAAGTCAGTATCCGCCAGCTTACAGAAGAGTGGGAGAGACTCTCTAAAGAGGCTGAGCAAATGAAAAGAGAGTTCGAGCAGGCGAGGGATAGTATGGGA
>CAZXWQ010000119.1:0-1807 GCA_964644545.1 uncultured Dehalococcoidales bacterium
TAGCCCGGAGCAAACCCGTCAACTTGGAACCAGCATCGGCGAGCTGGCCCGGCCCGGTGATGTTTTTCTCCTCACCGGTGAGCTGGGCACGGGAAAGACCTGCCTCACCCAGGGCATCGCCTGGGGGCTGGAAATCAAGGAATACACGTTGAGCCCGTCCTTCGTCATTATGCGAGAACTCCACGGCAGGCTGCCTCTATATCATATAGACCTGTATCGACTCGATGACATAGAAGAGATTACTGAATTAGGGCTGGATGATTATCTATATGGCAATGGTGTCTGTGTAGTGGAGTGGGCTGAGAAGGGTCTGAGCATAATGCCTCTGGAGCACCTCCTGGTTGAAATATACCACCTTTCCGAAACTGAGCGTAACTTTGAGTTAAAACCAGGCGGACAGCGATACCAGGAAATGCTGACACAACTGAAAGGAGCTATCCCTTAGGCAGGCTTATTTATGCAACTGGCGATAGATACTTCAACCGATACTGCCAGCCTGGCTCTGGTCAGGGATATCCAGGTATTGGCTGAGTTGACCTGGCACTGCGGGCAGAACCACTCTACTCAGCTACTGCCCAACCTCGCCCACCTGCTACAGCAGTTCCAGCTAAATTCCCAATCATTAACCGGTATCATCGTAGCCAGAGGACCTGGAAGTTACAACGGGTTGCGCGTGGGAATAAGCACTGCCAAGGGACTGGCCCTGAGCCTCGGAATACCAATCGTTGGTGTCAGCAGCCTGGCGGTAGAAGCCTACCAGCACGCCGAGGCCGGCTTACCTGTTTGCCCGGTATTCAATGCCGGGCGGGGTGAGATTGCCACTGCCTTGTACCAGATGAAACACAATGAGTGGCGCCAGCTTGATGCCGAGCACATTACCACGGTAGACACCGTCTGCTCTCAGATATCCACGAAGACCATATTCTGTGGTGAGTTTGTGCCGTCTATTGCCCCACAGCTAAAAAAGCTGCTTAAACAAAAAGCAATAATACCGTCGCCGCTCACCGGACTGCGGAGAGCCAGTTTTCTGGCTGAACTCGGGCTCAAGCAACTGGAAGCAGGGAATTACGATAACCTGGCTACGTTGCAGCCACTGTACCTCCGAAGACCATCAATCACCAGAGCCAGGCACCGCTAATGAAATGGGATATGGATAATAATGATAACCCAACCTCAAAAATCAGTTAATGCCACGGCTATTATCTGGGACCTCGATGGCGTAATTGCCGATACCGCTCCCTATCACCTGAAAGCGTGGCAGGAGACCTTCCGAAAAAGAGACGTGGAATTCACTGAAGAAGATTTCAGGCACAGCTTCGGCCTGAGAAACGATGCTATAATCCCCGGGATTCTCCGTAGAGAAATAACCGGTGAAGAAATTGAACGCATCTCCAGTGAGAAAGAGGAAACCTTCCGCCGGCTAATAGGGCAAACCATCAGCCCGCTACCCGGAGCTATAGAGCTAATGAAATCACTGGCCGAGGCTGGATTTCAAATGGCACTGGCATCATCCACTCCGATTGAGAATATTGAACTGGTAACAGAAAGACTGGGCATAAAGCGCTACTTCCAGTGTATAATCTGTGCCGGGGATGTATCCGAAGGTAAACCCGACCCGCAGGTCTTCCTGCTCGCCGCCCGGGGTCTGGGCGTTGAGCCTGAGAACTGTATCGTTATTGAAGATGCTGTCGCCGGTGTTACCGCCGCTAAGAGAGCCGGTATGCGCTGCCTCGCCGTTACCACCACCCACCCCCGGGGTAACCTCAAGGAAGCCGACCTGATTGTTGATACCCTGGAGGAAATAGCC
>CAZXWQ010000119.1:1907-3365 GCA_964644545.1 uncultured Dehalococcoidales bacterium
GTGAGGTTGATAATAAATAAAAATGCAGGAGCTTAACAAATGCAAAAATCTCTGGTTCTAATCAAGCCCGATGCCATGCAGAGGAGCCTGGCCGGCACTATTATCAGTCGTATTGAAAAGCAGGGCCTGAAGCCGGTGGCGCTCAAAATGCTCCATATGGATGAAGCCCTGGCCAAACGCCACTACGCCATACATGCCGGTAAACCCTTCTTTGAAGGACTGATAAACTATATTACCTCCACGCCAATAATTGCCGTTGTCTTCGAGGGTGAAGGCGCCGTGGAGGTAATCAGGAAAATAATGGGGACAACAGACCCCGCTGAGGCTGAGCCAGGAACCATCCGGGCTGATTTCGGCATGGATATCCAGAACAACGCAGTGCACGGCTCTGATTCAGTGGAGACTGCCGAAAGCGAAATCAAACTGTTCTTTACCGGGGACGAAATCTTCGATTACTGAATTCTGATTACGGGGACAGCCCGGCTCCACAGCTCGTCAAGCCGGTAGTATTCCCGCTCCGCGGGAGAGAAAATGTGCACGATAACATCGCCAAAATCAAACAGGAGCCACCCTGAGTCCAGCGTCCCCTCACGATGACGAGGTAAGACGCCATCCTTCTTCAGCGCCTGCTCAACATCATCATAGATTGTCTTAATCTGTCGCTCACTATCCCCGCTGCACATCACGAAATAACTGGCAAAGCTGCAGACCTCCCGGACATCCAGCAACACAATATCCGAAGCCTGCTTGTCACCGGCTACCTCTACCACCTTCCGGGCGACGTCTATCCCTTCCAGCAGCTAACCTCCATAAGAAAAGCTTTCCCCCCTGATATTATAGCATAACCCAAGTAATACTAGGTTATTGACCGGTTGTGCATTCGGAGTCCCCCGGGTACTATTCATTCTGTTTATATTTCCTGTCTGCTCCCGTGCTCTGGACAGACAACGCTTCAAACCATAACCCTATCTTCCAAACTGAGCAATGTCATTCTGAGCCAGAGCGAGGAATCTCCCTCTCCCACCTGTCATTGCTTCGCCCTTCCACTGAAGGGCGAAGCAATCTCATCTTGACACTCGGTTAGAGTAGAGATATTATGTAATTAATACTCCGGAGAGGAAACCAAATGTCAGCCTTACTTTTCGGCACTGCCGGTACACCCCACAGCTCTAAATCATCATCCAGTATCGACGGTATCTTTCGTGTTGCTGAGCTCGGGCTGGGCTGCATGGAGCTCGAGTTCGTCCAGAGAGTCAGCCTGGGGGAGGCCGGTGCCCGTCTGGTTGCCGAAACGGCAGTCAGAGAGGGGATAAAACTATCAGCCCACGCCTCCTATTACATAAACCTTAACGCCCGTGAGCCGGAGAAGATAAGAGCCAGCCAGGTCAGACTGCTTCACGCCGCCCGCATTGCCGCCCTGTGTGGCGCCCGGAGCGTTGTCTTCCACCCCGCCTTTTA
>CAZXWQ010000120.1:0-3250 GCA_964644545.1 uncultured Dehalococcoidales bacterium
TACCCAAAAACAATCGCCCAGATAATGGCATACACCACAAAGAGATAAACCATATTATCCATAAGTCACTGTGCTCCTATTCCATTCCCATATTCCTTAAATAATGAATATCAGCCTCCAGGTTCTTGAGCGAAACACTCTGAATGACCAGTATGATATACAATACTGTAAAAGTAGCAATGCACACCATCAGGGTAAGGAGCATCGCTGGAGCAAGTCCACCCTCAAAGATTATCGGCGTCGGGTGCTGAGTTCGCCACAGGGTGATTGCCAGGGCAACAATGGGCACGTCAATGAATCCCACAATACCCACCACAGCACAGAATCTGGCACCCTGGCCGGGGTCTGCGGTATAGTTACGCACTAACAGGTAGGCAACATAGGTAAACCACAGAACGAGCGTCGCTGTCAACCGTGCATCCCAGGTCCACCACACCCCCCAAACCGGTTTAGCCCAGATGCTCCCGGTAATCAAGACCAGGGTAGTAAATACTATCCCGACCTCTGCCGAAGCGTGGGCAATAGCGTCCCATTTCACGGTCCGCTTCCATAGATATAGAATACTAAACACAAAGACTATGAAGAACGCTAAAAAGCTGACCCAGGCAAGCGGTACATGGAAATAGAATATTCGCTGCACCACGCCGGTGTGTTTATCAGTTGGCACATATATGAATACCATGTACAGCGCCGCCAGCATCAGAGCAAAGCCCAGTCCAAATAGGATGTTGTCTCTCAGAGTTTTCTTACTATTCATAGGCTGACCCCCTCTCCCGGCGTAGCACTCGGCTACTGCTCAATCACAAATTCAAACACGAGCGTTGCTACCACCAGATAGATAACATCAAAGGCAACCATTATCCACAACCATGTTAACATATCCCCCCAGGGGTTGCCTGCCAGCACCGAAGCGGTAGTATTCACTGCGGCAATCATAACCGGCACAACAATCGGCAGGAAGAGAATGGGTAGCATAATATCCCGTGCCCTTATGTTCATTGCCAGCGCTGAGAACAATGTTCCCACCGAAGTAAAGCCCAGCGTTGCCAGCACAACGATAAGGAACAGCCTCGGCAAGAAGAGTGGCAGGTTAAGAAGGACAAGGAATATCGGCGTGACGATAATCTCAATTACCAGCATGAAAGTGAAACTACCCGCCAGTTTACCCCAGTAGATTACGACACGGTCTACCGGACAGAGCATGAGTCCTGCCAGCCGTGAATTCTCCCTCTCCGCAGCGAAGACGCGGTTTAGACCCAGTATACCGGCGAAGGTAAAGGCTACCCATAAAATGCCGGGAGCTACCAGCCCCGCCGTACCTGCTTCAGGGTCAAAGGCAAAATTGAAAATCACCAGCACCAGCAGGGCAAATACCAGTACCGCAGTGATAATTTCCCTGGTCCTGATTTCAGAGAGGATGTCTTTCCAGAAGATAGCAAATACCTTGAGCCATAGTCCCTTCATTCATCTATCCCCGTGTAGCGGTCGTAGATTCCCTGGAGGTCCCCGATGTCAATTTCTTGCTTCAATGCCTCATGTACAATCTTGCCCCTGTTAAGAATAACTATCTTATCACCCAGTTCAATACCTTGCCTCAGGTTGTGGGTGGTCATCACTACCGTGCGTTTTTCCACATTGAGGGAGCCCAATATCTCCCTCATCATAATAATGGCATGTGGGTCGAGTCCGACCTCCGGCTCGTCAAGAAGCATTATCGAAGGATTATGAATAACGGCTCGGGCAATGGAAACCCGCTGCTGCATGCCACGCGATAAAGTACCCACCCGGTCGTGAAGTCGAGATTCGAGTTGCACCAGGGATACAACCTCATGAATTCGCTGCTCCAGATTTGGCACATCGTACATCTTCCCGTAGAACTGGAGGTTCTCGTATATGGTAAGGTCATCGTAGAGAAAGGTTTGATGGCTGACCAGACCAATCTTGCGCCTGATTTTCACCGTGTCACGGCGAGTGTCTTCTCCATCTACTCGGACGGTGCCAGCCGTCGGCTTGGAAAGGGTAGACAACAGCTTGACCAGGGTTGTCTTACCCGCCCCATTAGGACCGAAGATAACCAGGTGCTCACCCCTGCCGACTCTCAGGTTGATACCTCTCAGAGCATGGTGACTTCCGAACGACTTTATCAGCCCTTCAACCTCGATATCCCATGCTGGAGAGACAGACCTTTCCTCATCCACTGCTGTCACTCCTTCTTCTCCCGTGACTCCAGCTCTGCTAATTGTGCTCTCTTCTCCTCGTAGCTCTTCCGGTATGCTTCATTATCCAGCAGCCCCTGTTCCAGGTCACTGTCCAGCCGGGCCATCTCCTTCAATAACCGCTCCCTTTGAGAATCAGTCTCACCAACCTCCCTTACAGGCTCAGGTTTGCCGGGGTGTGCTCTCCTCCACCACAGGTACGCGCCAATACCAACAACCGCCACAGCGACAATTATCCAGACGACTACAGATGCTGTCCCGATGCCCCCGGGCACACTGGAAAGCTGGATTTCCACGGTTGAGTCACGGGGAAGGTACTCACCCACGAAACGGATAAAGTGTTCCCCGGTCTCCGCCTCAACAGGCTCCGCTGGCGTGAGCTGGCTGCTGGCAACCTCAATATCTTCACCCGCCACCATAGCATACAGAACATCCGTCGTGTAATGAATCCTCAGGGGAATGACCAAATCGTCGGAATCAGGCCTGGCCAGCCTGTAGGAGTAGACTACCTGTCTCTCGCCAGGCGGAAAAGCAAGGTTGTCCGCAACCCTGTTATCACCCAGTAACAGGTATTCCTGCATTACCTCCATGGAAGGCTCAAAATCGGTTGCCCCCTCTGGCAGGGTGAAGACCAGCGTTCCCTGCTGATCCCCGACGGTCGTCTCTTCCCTCCCGACAAATGTCCTATCGCCATCATTAACCAGCCAGAGGACCTCGGTTACCGAGATACTTTCCTGTTCCACATATACGATTGCATGGGCCAGCACCACTCTTATCGCCTCGTCACTGGTGGTTGCATCGCAGACGGGAATTTCCACGCCTGCTTTGTTTTTACCTTCACCAAAGACAACCGCACAGTAGTAGTCAACCTCCATATAGTTGACCGATATAAGGTATTTATACCCCATTGACAGGTCGGTGAAGCGAAACCTGCCCGCTTCGTCTGTTCTGGTGGTCAGCGTTTCTCCCAGCATTTCCTCGATATAGGCATACAAAGATACATGGATGCCGTCGACGCTCCCGCCGCCTTCGGT
>CAZXWQ010000121.1:0-2987 GCA_964644545.1 uncultured Dehalococcoidales bacterium
CTTCCCTGCAACTTCATATAATCCTGTATGGGTCTCAGTTGCGGCAGGTCAAGGCTCAGTTTATACCTGCCGTCAATTATTTCATACAAAGGGAAAATCCCTGTCTCCACTGCCAAACGGCCTATCCTGACGGTTAAATCAGTGGGGCATCTCCATCCGGTGGGGCAAACGGAAAGGATATGGATATAGGCGGGACCGGGAGTTGCTACCCCTTTTGCCACCTTGTCCATTAAATCAAAAGGGTAGCTGGGGCAGGCGGTAGCTACATAGGGAATATCATGGGCGGCAGCAATCGCCGGCATGTTTTTCTTCCAGGTTCGCTGCCCTATGCTCATCTTACCGGCCGGGGATGTAGTAGTGGAAGCACCGAAAGGAGTAGCCGAAGACCGCTGAATTCCGGTATTCATATAGGCTTCGTTATCGAAGCAAATGTAAAGCAGGTCATGCCCTCTCTCCAGTGCTCCGGATAGTGCCTGAACTCCGATGTCACTGGTACCGCCGTCACCAGCCATAGCTACCACTTTTACTCCTTTATCGGCACGCCTTCCTTTTCTTGTTAGTGCTTTATATGCTGACTCTATGCCGGAGGCAACCGCCGCTGTATTTTCAAAGAGGGTGTGAATCCAGGGCATGCACCAGGAGGTATAAGGGAGCTGGGATGAAACAACCTCCATGCACCCGGTGGCATTAGCAACAATCACATTCGGACCTATTGCTTTACAGGCGAGTCTTACTGCCAGAGCCTCACCACAACCGATGCAAGCCCGATGCCCGGGAGCGAAGCCTTCATGCCTGGGTATCAGGCGAGGGACATAAACACCGTAGTTCTGCATTACTCTCTCACTCCGTACATTTCAAATTCCAGCGCGCTTCCTTCCCGGGCAATTTCTATTCCTCGGTGAACCATATCCTCAAATCCGTCCACGGTGATATCTCTACCTCCGAGACCGGCAACAAAGTTTACTACCTTTGGTCTCTTTTCCTGGCTATATAAGGCTGACCTTACCTCGGAGCAAACCGGTCCACCGGGTCCGCCGAAGGAGAGAGCCCTATCGACCACAATAATAGTCTCAGCACCCCCGGTAGCCTGACGGAATTCTTCAAAGGGGAAGGGGCGCCACAAGCGTAGCCTTATTAACCCAATATCTTCGCCTTCTTCTCTCATTTTATCCACGGCAGCCATTGCCGTCTCACTGAAGCTACCCATGGTTAGCAGAAGTGTCCTGGCACCTTCGGAGTGGTAGCATTCTACCGGACAGTAATAACGACCAAAGGATTTGCCGAATTTATCCCAGTATTCCAGTATTACCTCTCTTGATGCCTGTATGTTTACTTCCTGTGCCTTCTTTGTCTCCTGATAGATGATGGGTGGTGCAAAAGCCCCCATAGTTATCGGCCTGTCGGGGTTCAGGGGAAGGGGATAACGGAATGGAGGGATAAACCTGTCAACCTCGCTCTGCTCGGGTATATTTATAGGTTCAATTACATGAGTTAAGTAGAACCCATCCACATGAACCATAACTGGAAGCAGAACTCTCTGGTCTTCAGCTATACAGAAGCTGCATATTACGTTGTCCAGTGCCTCCTGACCGTTCTCAGCAACTATTTGAATCCAGCCGGTGTCACGGACCGACATCATGTCGGAGTGGTCGCCCCAAACACTCAGTGGTGCTGACAGAGCACGATTGGCTACTGCCATAACTACCGGCAAGCGCATGGACGAGGCGACATACAGTACTTCGTGCATCAACTCCAGTCCCTGGCCGGCAGTAGCAGTGAAGGTTCGAGCGCCGGCGGCGGCGGCTCCCAGGCAGGCGCTCATCGCTGAGTGCTCAGATTCAACGGGAATATACTCAGCATTCATCTCTCCGCTGGCGACAAGCTCGGCAAGGTGCTCGACAATGTGAGTCTGTGGGGTGATAGGATAAGCCGCCACCACATCTACGTTAGCCAGTTTGGCAGCTTCGGCAATAGCCAGGGAGACCTCTATACCTACCCTCCGGCCCATTATTCCTCCTCATCAATCATGGTTATCGCTGCGGTGGGACACTCCCTGGCACAAATACCACAACCCTTGCACCAGTAGAGGTTAGCTTCAAAAAAGCCATCAGCATTCTGTTCAATACACCCTTCGGGGCAGTAAATCTGGCAGATAGCACACTTGATACATCTATCAAAATTGTGAATGGGCGCCTGCGACCGCCAGTCCCCCGTCTTGTATTGCCTGGTGTTACCCGGCTCAATTACTATTGAACCGATCTCCAGGTCTTTCCAGGTCAGTTCACCTTCACTTTTAGTCAAATTAGGCTTACTCCTTCATTACGGTTTCTTCAAATGCCCGTTTCATAGCATTGATATTTCTTTCCGCCAGGCGGTCAAATCGTTCCTTTAAGGGCTCAATCAAGGACTCCAGTTCAACGACTTTGGTAGTCTTTATCAGGGCTCCGAGCATGGTAGTATTAACGATAGGGACTCCAAGTAATTCCCGGGCAATTTTAAGAGCATCAATTGTAGCTAGTTGCCACTTGTTTCCAAATTCAGACTCTATATCCTGGAGAGATTTCTGGGTGTTAATTATTAAAATACCCTTTTCCTTGAGTCCGGAGGTAACATTGACAACGCGTAGTAGTGTGGGGTCAAGCACGATTACCACGTCAGGTTCTTTGATTTCAGCTCTCACCCTGATGGGTTCCAGGCTGTTAATTCTATCAAATGCCATGACTGGCGCTCCCCTTCTTTCGGGACCGAAAGCGGGAAAGGCTTGAGCATATTTACCCTCATTTATTGCTGCGCGTGCCAATAGCTCCGCGGAGGTAACTGCGCCCTGACCGCCACGGCCGTGCCATCTTATCTCGGTTAACTGGCCGGTATTTATCACGTCAGGCTCCAACTTTATGTCAACCAACTACTTTTTCATCAATCACTCAGGAAGCGCCCCTGGAGCGACTCGAACGCTCGCACCCAGCTCCGGAGGCTGGTGCTCTATC
>CAZXWQ010000122.1:0-2893 GCA_964644545.1 uncultured Dehalococcoidales bacterium
TGGCCCACTGAGGGCTGGCGGACCTCCACGCCTGAAGAGCAGGATATGGATTCGGCCAAGCTGAACGAGGTGATGACGTATATTGAGGATATGGATAAGGGTGGCATGCCCGTCAATTCCGTCCTGGTGGTTCGCCACGGATACATCGTGCTGGAGGAGTATCCGCAGCCTGACTACGACCAGGATACGGCAGACAACATCCGCTCGGTAACGAAGAGCTTCGCCTCTGCCCTGATAGGTATCGCTATTGAAGAAGGCTATATAGAGGGCATAGAGCAAAAGATGGTAGACCTTTTCCCGGATAGGACTATAAAGAACCTGGACTCACGAAAAGAGAGCATCACGCTTGAGCACATGTTGACCATGAAGGCAGGTCTGGAGTGGAATGAATGGCAATACGCATACACGGACCCCCGTAACCACTATGTTAAGGCGCTTTCGAGTAGGGACCCTGTTCAGTATGTGCTTGACCTGCCAATGATGGAGGAGCCGGGAGTGAGGTGGAACTACAATGGGGGAACTTCAGACCTCTTATCTGCGCTCATAACAGAGGTCACCGGGTATGACACCCTTGATTTTGCCCAGGAGTTCCTGTTTAGCCCACTTGGGATATCCGATGTTACCTGGCTTCAGGACGAACGTCACGGAATATACTACGCGGGACACGGATTGCATCTGACGGCTCGTGACATGGCAAAGTTCGGCTATCTGTACCTGCACAACGGCACCTGGGACGGCAAACAGGTTGTGCCGGCGGAGTTCGTCGCCGAGGCAATTAAAACGCATAGTTTCATGTCGGCATCCAGAGGTTATGGATATCAGAGCTGGTGGACTTACCCGCAGAGTGGAGTTTATTCGTCGAATGGACTGAATGGGCAGAGGATATACGTTGTCCCTGACCTTGATTTGGTAGTCGTCTTCACCTCGAATATGAGTATAACTGACCCAGAATTTTTCATGCGCGAGATGCTGTTTGACTACATCATGGCGGCGTGCAAATAAGCATTCGGTGAGATATGAAGATAGCAGGTAATTAATAGCTTGCTGCTTGACAGAGGAGAGGCAATAGGAGACATTAATAGTTTTGTATTGCACGATAAACCGTGGGTATTATCTACGTGTTTCCGGTCTGGTGAATAGCACTAATTCTCCGTCCAGCCGGCGCTTTTCTTGAATATCTCCGCTCTTTCATTTTCTTATGTCATTGCGAACCCTTCCATTGAAGGGCGAAGCAATCTCATTACCCCGGCTTAACCTGGCTCAGCCTCCCGCTCCTGATGAAAGAAACCACCCTCCTGTTTCTCACCAGCACCCATAAAAATAGGATGAGTATTATTCCACCCACGATTTCTGGAATATAAACCCCGGGATTCCTCAGAAGAGCACGGAATATGTTTTGCATCCAGTCGGTAAGCTCTGCCTTCGGAAAGGCAAACCCATACAGCGGCCACAATAAAGTTTCCGGGACCAGCCATATCTGGTCAAGGATGAGATGAATGAAGGTGCCGAAGGAGAAAATAAGCAGCCACGTCCTGCCCCACCTCCGGTAAAGGAGAAACCCGGCTACGCTAATCAGAATGAGAAATAGCAGCGTATGGCAGAATATCCTGCCATTATTGAATGTCTCTCTGAATAAAAACTGCCCCACCGGTTTATCGATGATGTCAGGCAGCAGAGAGCCCACCAGTAGCAGCCTGATATCTATCCGTCTTCCCAGAGAGACAAACCATGACGCCACACGACCAGAGGGATTGCCCCGCACAGTACGCTCTTTAGAAGATGGTGGGATACCCTCCTCCAGTTGCCGAGGAGCAACTCTGGGAAGAGCGCCGCTCAGCAGCACTGCCACGCCCAGGGTTATTCCGGTGTGTCCCAGTACGAGCATCTGATTTCTGCCCTATCTTGAAGCTACCTCCAGGTACTTCTGCTTCTCCTCCTGATACCATTTGACCTGCTCTGCTACCATTTCCCTGATTGGCAGATGGTAGGGACACTTTTCCTCGCACTCGCCGCACTCTGTGCAGCTGGCAGCCCGCTCCATTACCTCGGCGAGCATTCCGGTAAAAATCCGCTCCGGCGGCATGCGTTTAGCAAAACTGCGGATGTTCATTACCGTTGATATCCGTATTTCCTCGGGGCAGGGCTGACAGTATTCGCAACGACGGCAGAACCTGGTGCCCAGTTCCTCCCTCAGTCGCTCCATATCGTGCTGTTCCGCCTCGGTCATTTCCCAGGAACCAGCCAGCACCTGAATGATTTCCTCTATCTCCTCTACCTTCTCTATACCCGGTATCGGTACTATATCTGGGAACTGGAAGAGATACTTGAAGGCAATGGCAACATTGTCCAGCAAACCCCCGGCCAGCGGCTTCATAGCGATAAAGCCAACATCATGCTCCCTGGTAAGCGGCAGAAGCTCATCGGCAGGCTCGCAGGTTATGAAGTTAAAAGGAAACATGATTGTCTCGAACTGGTCTGTCTTTACCGCCTCTTTGGCTATGTCCATTGAGTGTGATGTAATCCCAATGTGCTTTACCTTGCCTGATTTTTTCGCCTCCCTTACTACCGCCATTGGCCCCCTGGGGTCAAGAACCATGTCCAGGGACTTCGAGTCGCTCACCCCGTGAAACTGGTAGAGGTCTATGGAATCCACTCCAAGACGCTCCAGGCTGAGCTTGAGGTGGCGTTCTACCCCCTCCCTGTCACGGTGACCGGTCTTCGTGGCAATTATCGGCTTCTGTGGCTGTCCCCTGATTGCCCTGCCAATGCGTTCCTCGCTGGTAGTATAGGCATTGGCAGTATCGATAAAGGTGATGCCCAGTTCAAGACACCTCCTGACTACGCCTACCGCCTCATCTTCGGAGACCCTCTGAATAGGAATCCCGCCAAACCC
>CAZXWQ010000123.1:0-2657 GCA_964644545.1 uncultured Dehalococcoidales bacterium
CAGGACAGGCGAAACCTCTTTAAAACAGGAAGTTATAGAGGGGCGTAGCACCTCTCCTTCAACCCAGGTGTGTGAAAGGTATAGCTCCCGCTGTTTCCTCGGCGAGATTATGAGGGGGCATAGGGATAGTATAATACACCTTGCCCCCCTTTAGGTAACATTAATTATGAGGCAATTCGCTGAATTGACAAACCTAAAGTCGACAACTAAACTTGAGCCACAACATGTGAAACGGATTCAACAAAACCGCCTTCTGATGCAAGTCAGGGAAGTGCTTAAGATGAAGTAAAGAGCACTATAACCGCTGGGCGATATAGTAGTTGATGGTCCTCTTTTGGTGTTTTCAATTTATGAGCAAAGGAGGTAAGAGAAATGAAGAAGAAGGTAATCTGGTTAATAGTCATTTGCTTAATAGTAACTACCCTGCTACAGGCATCCTGTACTCAGGTAGCCACTGAAGCGGAAGAACCAGCGCCACCAGGTGTGCCAGGGGAGGTACGGCTACCGGAACCAAGGAAAGATAGTGACGTCTCAATTGAAGAAGCCCTGTTAAAAAGAAGGTCGATAAGGACATATACAGGTGAAGCGTTAACCCTTCAAGAGGTATCACAGCTCCTCTGGGCAGCTCAAGGGATTACTAACATCAAAGGCTTCCGGACAACGCCCTCAGCAGCGGCTACCTATACCCTGGAGACCTATCTCATTGTGGGAGATGTAGAAGACCTCAGCGAAGGCGTTTACCGCTATAAACCAGCAGGGCATAAACTTGTGCAGGTCCTTGATGGAGACTACAGGCCGCAGTTAACCAGGGAGAGTATAGGGCAATACTTCGTGGAGGGAGGCGCTATCTATATACTATTCACTGGAGTCTACAGCCGCATCACCCGGCTAGCAGGCGATGAAGGTAAAAAATACGTGCACATGGAAGCGGGACATGCGGCACAGAACGTCTATTTGCAGGTGATTTCCCTGGGGCTGGGAACGGTGGTTAACGGGGGAATCAATGGCGACCGCATCCGTGAAATCCTGAAAATCCCTGAGAGTGAGACACCGCTCTACTTCATGCCCGTAGGGAGAATGTGAGGTTCCAGTCTTTTCTGACAACGCAGAGACCAGTTTAGTGTAGTTACTCATTCAGCATGGGGCCTGCTGATGCCGTCTGCGTATCAGAGCAATCCTATTCATTGAGAGAGTGCTTTCTGGGCGAGAATGTTTCAGGCCATGCTAACCCAGTCTGCCAGCACTCTGCAGTTTATCAGCCACGTCCTTCATACCAAGCTCCTCAAGCCTGGCCCTGGCAGGCCAACCATTGGTTACGTCCCAGCCGCGCAGCTTGTAGTATCGGTCTTTGACTGCTTCCCATTCAGTTTTGTCCAGTGGTGCAGCCAGTGTCTGAGGGGCATCGGCTATCCGCTCAAACCAGACGTGGCTGAGCGTATCTTGTTCTCTGCGGCGGTCTTCTCTCAGCACCATTATGGCTCTACGCAGCGCCCATATTCTCTCGCCCGCCTGCCATAGCTCCTCCACGTTAATATCTCGTCCCGTAATTGCCGATAAGACCTGGCTTTCGAAGATTCTTATATCCATTTCCGGCGGGTGAAGGAATGAAAATGGCGCACTCGTGTATTCGCACATAGGCAGGGAATTCTTCAGGCACTGGTGATTCTGCACCCACACGGCTTCACGTTCCGCCCCCTCATACATATTCTTGCCCCTACCCCTTTCCGTAATATAGTTACCAGGTACACCAAAGTATTTGGCTATATCTGAATACCTGCCGAAGCATTCCGTAGAGTCATGGGCGGAGTTAAATGGGTCTCTCGTGTCCGTGGCCCAGTGTAACGCCGGTCCGATACCTTCTATATGATGAGCCTTGTAGCCACGGGCAGCAAAGATATTGTCATACAGGTCCACTGCTCTCTGCCCTAGCTGTTCGGCAGCCCTAGCCGTGCCCTGAGAGAAGACGGTCCTTCCCTCGGCGATGCCACCCAGCAGCTCCTCCAGGAACTGGTGGTGCACTTTTTTGCCGCCGTACTCCGGGGCCCCAGATGAATCGAACATCGGAATAGAAGTCACACCAAGGTCCTCCCTCGTCACAATACCCGACGGAATGCCGTACTGTATGAATGGCATTAGGCCCATCAACTCGTAGTCATTAATGCCCAGCTTCTGAGTCATTATGTTTCCATCCCACATGCCTTCAGAGCTGCCGCCGTTGTACCATCCGTACCAGCATTCGACACACATCTGGCTAGCTTTGCCTACTCCCGGCATATCGTAGAACCCCTGACATTGATACGGGCACCCATAGCACCCGGAGAACTTCTTCAGATACTTCTCCTCCATCTCCAACCTGATGAGCCCGCCAGTCTCGGGATACCTTGACCACGTCTGATATGGTCCCGCCACCCATTCTCCCGCCGCCTTCCTTTCGCTGATAATCTCCATCAGAGCATCAGGTCTGGCAATCTTCAGGGTACCGGTTCCCCTGACGACAATTGCCTTCAGGTTCTTTGAACCCATGACGGCCCCGTAGCCACCCTGGCCAGCAGCACCGGAGGTCTCGTTCAGGATTATGGCGATTCGGCTCAGGTTCTCTCCCGCCGGACCTATGGTCAGCACTGAGGCCCCGGGATGACTGCTCATCAGTGTTTTCT
>CAZXWQ010000124.1:0-2541 GCA_964644545.1 uncultured Dehalococcoidales bacterium
GGGGGGCAAGCTTTGATACACAGGCCACAGGCCACACATTTTTCATTGTCAAATCTGGTTTGTCTCGTCAATGGGTCGAGTTCAAAAGCGCCGGTAGGGCAGATTGTAATGCAGGCCCCGCAATGAGTGCACCGCTCCTCATTGCGGATCACATTCTGGCTGAGTGATTGGATTCTCACCCCGGCCCTGGTCAGGTAGTTGATACCTTTATCATAGTTCTCTTGTTTCCCCTTTAATTCCAGAACCATCAGACCTTCTTCCTCCGGCGTAACCGAAGCCTTCAGAATGTTAAATTCAAGGTCGTAGTCCTTAATTAGCCGGTAGACTATGGGTCGGTCTACCAGGCGCCTGGGGAAGTGCAGGACTATTCTTCTGGAAACAGCCATTCCCTCACCTCTGGCAGGGTTGTCTTCACTGCAATATCTATTATTATTGTTTTACCACGCAGGCAGGTGTTCATTATCTGCCTTTGAACTGAGGCTCTCTTTTCTCGACGAAAGCCTGAGCGCCCTCACGATGGTCCTCCGTTGCGAAGCAGAAGCGCATGGCGAAGGAGTGCCACTGCCTCCACTCCTCAATGGGCATGTTGAGGCCTCTACGAATGCCTTCCTTAGCCAGTTGCACGGATATGGGAGGTTTACTGGCTACCTTTGCTGCCAGCTCAAGTGTTGCAGGCATCAGTTCTTCATGAGGCACCACCTTGTTTACCAGTCCTATACGGTAGGCTTCTTCGGCATCAATGATATCGGTGGTCAGGATGAGTTCGTAGGCTTTGGCGAGACCAACCAGTCTTGGCAAGAGGAGCTGTGCTTCATCAGGTATCAGCCCGACTCTGAGAAATAGTTCACCGAACCTGGCTCTCTCCGATGCTATTCTCATGTCGCACATCAGTGCAGTATCACAACCATAGCCCACAGCAGCGCCATTAACGGCGGCAATCGTTGGCTTATTGATGGTGAGCAGGGCACTTGCCCCACCAACCATGTGCCCTCCCTGGAGGTAGCCCAGTTGTTCTTCCCGGTATCTACGTTGTGATTCTTCGGGGGAAGTCCCGGCGCCCAGGAATATTGTCTTTACATCATCACCGGAGCAGAACCCTCTGCCGGCGCCGGTAATTACAATTACCCTTATGTTGCTGTCCTTGTTAGCCTCATCAATCGCCTGGCCTAACTCGGCGTGAGTTTGATGAGTCAAGGCATTCATGGCATCCGGACGGTTTAACGTTATTACGGCAATATTATTGTTCTCTATGGTATAGATAAGCTCCTCATATGCCATTGTCTTGATACCCCCCTGTAAATAATAATTAAAGCCTGGTTTTTACTCCTCTATCGGGCGTTCCTTAAGTGGCTTGAAAATGATGCCTGCTTCTACGCCGGGCAGCGGCGCTACCGGTTCGGTTAGCAGGAATTCACCGCTTTGTATCCATTCCTTCAGAGTGGTAGCAACTTCCACCGCCCTTGAGTAGCTGGACAAGGAGGCAGTGGGTACCTTCTTGCCCTGAACTGTTATCTTACCACTCTTCAGTTGAGCGTAGCTGACTTCACCCAGAATATCCGGTTTCATCTGTGGATATGCCTCTGAATAGTCAACAACGGGGGCAAAGATGTCTGCGTCTGTTACCATGGTATACCGCAAGATTTCCTCGGAGAGTATCGGTATGGGGACTCCGATTCCTACCGTGAGAGTAGCCCCGTAGCCCAGCATGCTGGTTCCTACCAGCCACCTGGGGCTCATCTGCTTCAAATCACCTATTGTTGCCAGTGTCCCGCCGCCTCTCCTGGGCACGCCATTCTCAGTGCGGAGCACGTTGGGGTTGTGCTGGGTGCCGTGCCAGGCAACAAACCCTGTGCCGCCACCGAGGAATATTTTCGTGCCTAAGCCAATGGTCTTATAGTAGGGGTCATTGAGCAGCGGGGAGAGCTGTCCGGCACTACAGTAGTTGGCATTACCCAGGTCGGGTTTTAGTATACCCATGTAGGTATGGATTGTCTTGTTGGAGCGGTTTATGGCTACATTATAGTTCTGGTAGGCGTTCCTGATGTTGAAGAGCACGGCCTCATTAAGGTCTTCCATATTTAACCAGGTCTCCAACCTTCTCCTCGGGTAGCAATCTGTGCCGTAAGCAGTGGCTACCAGCCTCACGTCTTTACCGTCAACCAGCTCCTCAATTACATGTCCGCCGCCGTAATTGAATTCGCCGGGGTAAATTCTATTTCTGGGGTCATCATCCGGCAGGGCGGTAGTGCCGATATACAGGTCCGTTGCCCCAAATCCGGTATAGGCGAGGACGTCATTGAGGTAGGTTCTGCCTCCGCCGAGCTTTATTCGCGGGCTGGTATGCCCGATATTGAAGTAGGCGCCGGATGAACACATGGGACTGAAGGTGCCGGTGGTAACTACATCTACATCCTCGGCTGCTTTTTTAACACCCTTCTCTTCAACCAGGTCAATAATCTCGGCAGCAGTAACCACTACTGCCTCACCTTTTTTTATCTTACGGTTAATCTCTTCAATTGTCTTTGCCATATCCTAACCATA
>CAZXWQ010000125.1:0-2485 GCA_964644545.1 uncultured Dehalococcoidales bacterium
CAAAGACGCGACTCAGGGCTAGGGGGGATAGGAAGACAGGCAGAGGAATGCACCCCGGACATAGCCTGGCTGGGGATTGGGAGCAGCAGTATCGTAGCTACCGAGGAGGGGGTGGTGGTTGTAGATACTCCTATGGGTAACAGGGCGGGACAGAGAGTAGTTGAGGCAATAAGGGAAAGGACACAGGCACCTATCCACACCGTCATCTTTACCCACGGTCACATGGACCATGTTTGGGGTGTTGCCCCGTTAATGTCTGATGCACAGGAGAGAGGCCATCCGAAGCCAAGAATCATAGCACATGAGCTGGTGCCAGAGCGGTTCGACAGGTACCAGAGGCTCTGGGGGCAGCAGCAGTTCATAAACCGCATACAATTTGCCATCCCTGAAGGCGAGCAGGTGTTACCACCGCAGTTCTTCTATCCTGATATCACCTACTCTGATACAATGCAGTTCCAGCTGGGAGGCCTTACCTTCGAGCTTTACCATTACATGGGGGAGACCGATGATGGCACGTGGATCTGGATTCCTGAGCGCAAGGTTGCTCTCATCGGCGACCTGGTTATTGGCGGCTGCCCCAATGTGGGTAATCCATTCAAGGTTCAGCGATATACCCTGGAATGGGCCGAGGCTCTGGAGAGGGTAGCCGGGAAGAACCCTGATTGCGTGATTCCAGCACACGGGCCTGTCCTCCGTGGAGAGGAGGCAAGAGAGGTATGCCTGGACACAGCAAAATACCTGCGCCATATCGAGGATGAAGTTGTCAGGCTGCTGAACGAAGGGTGCTGGATAGAAGACATCCTGGAGAGAGTGAAGATACCGCCCGACTTGCTAAGCAAGCCCTGGCTCGACCCGAGATACGGTCACCCCACTTTCATCATCCACGGCGTGCACCGAAGGTACGCGGGCTGGTATAACGGAAACGCCAGCGAGCTATTTCCTGCCAGGAGCTCAGAGATAGCGGCCGAGGTGGTGAACATTAGTGGGATTGAACAACTACTCCAGCACTCTAAAATACTACAAAAGGAAGGGGACATCCAGCTTGCCTTGCATCTGGTAGATTTCGTTGTTAGAGGAGCTAACGATAAGTCAAAGCTCAAGGAGACATTACTCCTGAAAGCTGAGCTGCTGGACGCCAGAGCCGATGCTGAGCCGAGTTTCATTGCCAGAAACATCTTTCGCAACGGCGCTGAATTGGCAAGGAGGGAAGCCGGTTCGTTTCAGGTGTAGTAGCCTCATCATCCACCTCGGGGGTTACCACCTGCAATTGAAATTGGTGCCAGTTCAGGAAGGCGATAGCTCCCTTCTCCTTACCTCCGCTGACACCCGGCTGCTCGGACCGTCTCCTCTAGCCACGGCAACGGCAACATTCTCTCCAACCGCCTCCACTATCTCGGCAATATTTCTGTGTGAAAATCCCGGGCAGAGCAGGACTGAATGAATGCCCTCCTCATTGACAAGCTTCTTACACTCTTCAACTGCCTGAACCTGGTCTTTGACCACTACTGAAAAGAGTTTGTATTTACCGGTATCAATCACACATCTGTGCTTCTCCGGCTCAGCATCAGGGGCATGGGCGAGGAAGACCACTTTAAACGCCACGTTCATTACCTCCCAGGGTATTTTTTATACTAAGCCAGCATGCCGCCATCAACAACAAGCGTTTGACCGGTCACATAACTGGCAGCGTCAGAAACCAGGAACAGGGCGGCACTGGCGATTTCACCAGGCTCAGCTAACCGGCCCACCGGCACCCTCTCCTGTATCAACCGAAGTTGCAGTTCTTCGAGGTTTTCTGTATTCAGTGAGATTGGTGCCTGTGCCTGAAATTGCTGCGCCGCTTCCCTGAATTGTGGAGAGTCCAGGTCCCACATGCCCCGCGTCATTTCAGTCTTAATAGCACCTGGAGCAATAGCGTTAACCCGTATGTTGTACTTCCCCCCATCCCAGGCCATTCCCCGGGTCAGCATAATAATCCCAGCTTTGGAAGCACCATAGGGGCTGCTTGCCTTTCTTACCGTACTCAACCCCTCCACAGAAGCGATATTAACAATGCTACCCCTTTGCCTTTCGGCCATGTGCTTGCTAACCGCCTGACAGCAAAGGTAACACCCCTTAAGGTTGATATCAAGAACCTTATCCCAGTCAGTTTCTTCAAGGTCTGCTACCGGTGGTGTCCCCGGGCTGATACCGGCATTATTTACCAGAATATCAATCTGACCGAACTCACCTATCACCCGTTCTACCATGCTCTGGACCTGGTTCTTTTGCGAGACATCGCCTTGAATAGCCAGGGAGCGCCTACCCAGCTTCTTGACTTCCTCCGCTGCGGCGTCAAGGTCCCCCTCTTCATTAGCATAGTCGCAGATGGCAATATCAGCACCGGCCTCGGCAAAGGTTAGAGCTATTGCTTTACCTATACCTCTCCTGCCTCCGGTTACAATAGCCACCCTGTTTTTCAGTGAAAATAAATCAAAGATACTCA
>CAZXWQ010000126.1:0-2108 GCA_964644545.1 uncultured Dehalococcoidales bacterium
AAGGGGGATTACTCACTAAGCTGTGCTCATTATCCCACCTCCTTCACCGCGAAGGCTACAGGATACCCAGGGGTCTGGCGTTCTGGCTTCTCGCTTCAGGCGAGTCACAGCAGGCGGGACTGCGTTGGATTTTCACCAACTTGCTATCCGGCTAAGCCTGAATTACTTCAGGCTACCCCCGAGCTACTTTTTCCTTGGGTACATGATATAGGAATCTCGCTAAGCAGTCAAGTTCGGAATACCCCTGGGGCTTGTCCGGTTGCTGCACCACCAGCGTACCGGGCGTCTACACTTGATTGACAGGGCAGTTAAAAAAGTAGTACAGTAGTTACCTCAGATGCGGAGAAAAATGATTTAACTAGGTGCGGTATAATATATAACAATAACGTCTAAGGAGTAAAAGCAATGGGTACATTGGAAGCCTGGAGAAACATGAGAGAGGTTTGCATAGTAGGTGTGGGGATGCATAAGTTTATGAAACCGGGTGAGAATAGCGTCACCGAGATGGGCCGTGAGGCTATCCTGGCTGCCCTGGATGATGCCGGCGCTAACTTCGGGGACATTGAGGCCGGGTTCTGCGGCCGTGTTGCCGAAATCACCGGCACCGGTGTGGGCGTATTCGGCGAGGTAGGCCAGACTGGCATTCTGATAGATAACGTGGAGAAAGCCTGTGCCAGTGCCTCAACTGCGGTTCGCATGGCTACCTGGGTAATTGGAGCAGGACTTTATGACGTGGTTCTCTGCGCCGGCGTAGAGAGGATGTTCAGGGGCCTGCTGGGAGCTCCACCGAGTGAAGCACGCGCCAGCTATGGACAACTATTGGGACTGGGTATCATGCCCGGGGAGTATGCCCTGAGGGCAAGACGTCACATGAGCGAATACGGTTCAATCCGGGAGCAGTTTGCCCAGGTATCGGTAAAAAGCCACAAGAATGCTGCAATGAACCCCTACGCCCGGTACCAGACTCCGATGACCCTGGAGGAAGTGGTAAACTCGCGGATGATTGCCGACCCCATCACCCTCTACCAGTGCTCTAATAATAGTGATGGCGCTACCGCAGCGGTGGTATGCGCCAAAGAAGTGGCACACCGCTTCCGTGGAAAGCCGGTAACCATAGCTGGCTGGGCCAGCGGTACTCCCGAATACAGCCCCGTGGGAGTTGGCGGAGATGTCGCCGAGGGCTTCATTGCCAGACTCGGCCAAGAGGCTTATGAGAGAGCCGGGGTTGGCCCCGGGGATATCAAGCTCTGCCAGGTACATGATGCCTTTTCCTCTGGAGAGGTGTTCGCTGTTGAAGAGCTCGGGTTCTGCCCCAACGGCGAAGGCGCCAGGTTTATCTGGGAAGGAAAAGCAGACATTGGCGGCGAAGTACCTGTCAATACTGACGGCGGACTGCTAGGCCGGGGACACCCCATAGGAGCTACAGGTATTGCCCAGATAGCCGAGATTGTTCACCAGCTGAGGGGTGAGGCAGGACAAAGACAGGTACCCAATGACCCCAAGGTGGGGATGACTCACAATGTGGGTGTTGGTGGCTGCAACGTATTTATATTTACCAGGTAGTATCGGCTAAGCATATCAAACGAGACCGCACTTTCCCGGTAACGGTACTTTGTTGAGATATTTTCGGGGCATAACCAGATGCTGGCTATGCCCCGACGAATTACTACAAGCGACCTGTATTATCTAAATCTTCCTGGCAACTTCGTTAGCGCCCCACATTGCCGTTTTAATGTCCCCAACCTCGGAGCAGTCACCAATCTTGTAGACTTCTGCAGCCTTACCCTGCAGTTCATTGAAGAGAGAATCGTTAGTCGCCCGTTCTCTGGAGATGATAAGAGTATCGTAGGGAAGGACTTCCTTCCTCCCCATATTACCACCAACCTGTATCTTGACTCCCTCTGCGGAAACATCCTCAACATCCACGAAGTACAGGACCCGCGGGTTGCTCAGCCTCTCTGCCTCAGGTACCGCCCTGGGAACATTGACATCGGTTAACTTCCTGACGATATACCATCTCCTTCCCGCCGCATAATCTCTGGCCAGGGTATCCTCACCACCCCTGCCTATCATAACGACATCTTTACCCTGCTCAGCTAAAGAGATGG
>CAZXWQ010000127.1:0-1889 GCA_964644545.1 uncultured Dehalococcoidales bacterium
GGGGCTTGACAAATACTATATATTGTGGTTTAATATACACTCTACCCTATATATAGGCGATTTAATAGTGTTGGGAGTAATATATGAACTGCCCTTACTGCGGTTATCAAGATTCCAGAGTTATAGATTCGCGTGACATTGATGACGGTATACGCCGGCGGCGCCAGTGCCTGGGCTGCGATGCACGGTTTACGACTTACGAACGGGTACAAACAACCAGTCTCTTCGTGATTAAGAAAGACCAGAGGCGCGAAGCCTTTGACAAGAGCAAGCTGCTGGCTGGTATTCGTAAAGCCTGCGAAAAACGACCGCTGCCTACCGATACCGTTGACAGGCTGGCTGATGAAATAGAAAACGAGCTTTATAGCCAGAACAAGATAGAGATACCCAGTGCTGCTGTTGGTGATATGGTAATGGAGCGGTTAAAGAGCCTGGACTTTATTGCTTATATCCGGTTTGCCAGTGTTTACCGGGAATTTACCGATATTAGTACACTTAAACGGGTAGTGGACGCGCTGGTGGTTGATGAGACTGAGGAACCTCTTCCCACTGCCCAGCTACCACTCATCCCTACAGAGGAATTAAGGAAGACGGCACGGAGAGCCGGGAGGAACCGGAAGTGAACAGAGGTGACCAATCGGCAGGCAAGAAATTAAGCCAGCTGAATCGGACCCAGATTGCCAGGGCTACTTTTTCTGCTGCTGAGACTATGGGCATATCCGATAGGAATCAAATAGAGCGGCTCACCAGGCAGGTGATTGAGCACCTGGGGCAGCGGAAGTCCTTGCCCGGCAGCAGACCTGTGGAGCAGTTGCTGCCGCTGCCCGGGATGGAGGACCTGGTGCCCAGGTCTTACCGCCAGCAAAAACACCTGACCAGTGAGTCGGAAATCCTGGCTCTGGTCAAAGAGTTCCTGGATGCTGAAGAGGCAGTGCAAACAAAGGAGGCTGAACCAACAATGAGGGCAAGAAGCAAAGTTAAGGCGGAGAACGAAACGGCTCCCGGAGTAAATCTGACAGAGAATTCCCTTCGTGTTCTGGAGCGGAGGTATCTGCAGAAGGACAAACAGGGGCAGGTTGTTGAGACGCCGGAGGAATTGTTCCAGCGGGTGGCGCAGGCAATTGCCTCGGCAGAACGCATTTATAACACCGGGGCTGATGTTGAAGCCTGGGAAGGGGAATTCTATCGGTTGATGGCTGAACTGGAATTTCTGCCTAACTCGCCTACCCTGATGAATGCGGGAAGGGAGCTGGGCCAGCTATCCGCCTGCTTTGTGCTTCCAGTTGAGGACTCAATGGAGTCCATATTTGACGCTGTGAAATATACTGCACTAATCCATAAGAGTGGGGGGGGGACGGGGTTTTCTTTCTCCAGGCTAAGACCGGAAATGGATAGAGTGGGCTCGACCGGTGGAGTAGCCAGTGGTCCGGTCTCATTCATGCGTGCCTTTGATAGTGCTACTGATGTCATCAAGCAGGGCGGAATGCGCCGTGGGGCAAACATGGCCATCCTTGATGTTGACCACCCCGATATTATGAGGTTCATAACATCCAAGGATGACCTTACTTCCCTGACCAACTTCAACATCTCGGTAGCGGCAACCACCGAGTTTATGGAAGCAGTCAGGGCGGGCACCAACTATAATCTGGTGAATCCACGAACCAGAGAGGTAGCCGGTGAGCTTAATGCCAGGGAGGTATTTGACCAGATAGTAGCCATGGCCTGGAAGACAGGCGACCCGGGTATTGTCTTTATCGACCAGATAAATAAGGATAACCCTACTCCGCACCTGGGTAAGATTGAAAGTACCAACCCCTGTGGCGAGCAGCCCTTACTGCCCTATGAATCGTGTAATCTGGGCTCCATTAATCTCTCCAGGATGCTACGCA